>JAUXGG010000011.1 GCA_030622265.1 Candidatus Eiseniibacteriota bacterium | reverse complement strand
TCTTCGGGACTTACGGAGTATTCGCCTCCGGCAGAAACCTGGACCAGCTGAGGACCACGGTGTGCTACGGCAACCATAATGTCTTGATAGCCGGCGCACACGGCGGTGTGTCCGTGGGACCCGACGGTGCGACCCACCAGGCCCTGGAAGAGTTCTTCCAGATGTGCGGGCTTCCCGGCATGACGGTGGCGGCTCCCTGTGACTTTGTCGAGACCCGGCGTGCCTCGGAGTACCTGCTCTTCCAGGTGAAGGGCCCCAAGTACATCAGGTTCGCGCGGGAGGCCACCCCGATAGTGACCACGCTCGACACTCCCTGGAAGTTCGGGGAGGCCAATGTGGTACGCTACCGCGGCGAGCAGGATCAGTTCATCGATGCTTTCGAGACCAAACTCGCCTCAGAGTATGAGTCCGAGAATGAGGACTTGACCGTAATAGCCTGCGGGCCCAGCGTGTGCGAGGCCATGAGGGCTGCGTACATCCTCAAGGAGGAGCACGGAATAGAGACCCGCGTTGTTAATATGCATACCGTGAAGCCCATGGATAAAGAGGCGATCATCAAGGCCGCCCTCGAGACGGGTATCGTCATAACCGCCGAGGAACACCAGGTTGGAGGAATGGGGAACCTCGTGGCCGCGGTTGTGGCCCAGGCCCGGGAACTCCATGAGAAGAGTATCATCATGGGAATGATCGGCGTCAAGGACAGGTTCGGCGAGAGCGGCGCCCCGTGGGAGCTGGTCAAGGAATTCGAGGTCAGCGCGGAGCACATAGCAGCCAAGGCCAAGGAGCTCTACGATCTTGCCGGTAAGAGTACCGGCGCGGCCAAAGGGGCCAGGTAGAGCCGGGCGAGACAGGCCGGATCGGCAAGCAGGACCGGGACGGAGCTTAATATCTTAAGAACCAGGAGACCAGGAAGAACGCGGAGCCAGGGCATGATGCTGGGGGCCTGGACCCTCATGGCCTCACTCCTCCTCTGCGCCCTGCCGGTTCTGGCACAGGATATGGCGCCGGCTGAGGATGCCGCCCCGCAGGACAGCCTGGATCGAGCCCTAACTCAACTCCTCAACCAAATCGTCCCCGGGGAGATTCTGTCTGCCCCGGAGAAGGTATCGCTCGAGGACACTCCGAGTGACGCAGGCACAAGCATCGACGTGGCCTGGCACATCTCGGCTTCCGAGTCCATCATCCCAGGCAGTGTTGTCAAGTATCACGTGATGCGTGCAGAATCGCCCGACAGCGAATTCGTCAGGGTGGGAACGGTACCGGCCGGGACGGCAAGCTACAGCGATGATGGTACAGAGCCGGGCAAGCCCTACTGGTACAAGGTGAAGGCTGTCGGGGTCGATTCGGAGACCGCGAGTGAAGCTTGCGGGCCCGGTTACAGCCGCATGCAGTGGTTCGACCGCAACCGGTGGAACGTGCTGGTGTTTACGCTTCTCACCTGCTTCCTTGTTATCATCTTCATAGAGATCGCCAAACGCAGCAAGGGTGAGACCTTCCTCCGGAGACTGCCGGTTTTTGACGCCATCGATGAGGCGATAGGCCGTGCGACTGAGATGGGAAAGGATGTGCTCTACATCATGGGCGGTCTCGATGTGGATGACCCCCAGACCGTGGCAAGCATGAACATCCTGGCGCGGGTGGCCGAGCGAACAGCCTCCTACGGGACCAAGCTGAACATCCCCTGTATCTGGCCGATGGCCATGAGCATGGCCCGCGAGACCGTCAAGGAAAGTTACCTGCGTATGGGACGGCCTGATGAATACAATGAAGACGACATTTACTATCTGACCACGGACCAGTTCGGCTATGTGGCCGGCGTGGACGGGATAATGATGCGCGACCGGCCTGCGGCCAATTTCTATCTCGGGGCTTTTTACGCCGAGTCGCTGGTTTTCGCCGAAACCGGTTACGCGACCGGGGCGATCCAGATCGCCGGAACCGCAGAGATCGACCAGCTGCCCTTCTTCGTCGTGGCGTGTGACTATACCTTGATCGGAGAGGAACTCTACGCGGCGGGCGCTTCGCTCTCCGGCGACCCGATTCAGATGGGGAGCATAAGAGGCCAGGATGCGGCCAAGGCAATCTTCTTTGTGCTGATTGTGGTGGGCGTGATCCTGAAGCTTGCCGGAATCGACGCTATCGAGGAGTGGCTTTCAATTGGATAGACGACCGGATACAGGGTGGCGGATCCCCGGCATGGCACGCATCGGAAGCATGTCGGATACCGTTGTGCATACCGAAACGAGGCTTGCGGCATGAGACTGCAGATACCTCTTGCCATAATCCTGATAATGGGGCTTTTCACCATCGTGACCAGCTTCGTGCCGGCCAAGCCGATCGCCGACCTCAATCAGACCTTCCGGAACTGGTACATAGGGATCATCACATTCTTCATCTTCCTCGGAACCTTTAACCTGGTCCGGGTGAACGGGGAAAGAATCAAGACCAAGGCCCGGGACTGGCAATACTCCATCATCCTCATCGCCGCTCTTGGCGTAATGCTTTTTGCCGGCTTCTTCAAGGGACGCGCGAGCCTGGATGAGGGCAGCCCCTTCATGTATCTCTACTTCAATGTACAGTTCCCGCTTGAGGCCACCATGTATTCCCTGCTGGCCTTCTTCGTCACTTCGGCCTCCTTCAGGGCCTTCAGGGCAAGGAACACCCAGGCGCTGGTGCTTCTGCTGGCCGCGGTCTTGATAATGTTGGGACGGGTCCCTGTGGGGACCAGCATCTGGAAGGGCTTTCCCGATGTTACCGAGTGGATCATGAGCTATCCCAACGCCGCCGCCAAGCGCGGAATCAGGCTGGGCATTGACCTGGGCCTGATATCGATGGCCTTAAGAATGATACTCGGGATCGAGAGATCCTACATGCAATAGAAGTGGTATGTAGATAGGAGCGGTACTTGGACTTTATTGAGAAAATAGGCAGGCTCGACCGGCGGATAATCTTTCTTACCGTCGCGCTCGCCGTGATCCTGCCGCTTTTCTTCCCGCTGGGTCTGCCTATCGAGGTAACACCACCCGTCCAGCAGCTCTACGACGTGATCGAGGGCTTGAGCGAGGGATCGGTGGTAATGATGTCCATCGACTATGATCCATCCGGAGCTCCCGAGCTTCAGCCCGCCACGCTTTCGATACTGCGCCACTGTTTCAGGCGTGACTTGAAGGTGCTCATGCTGGGCCTCTGGGCTCCGGGCGTGCCCCTGGGAGTGCAGGCCCTGGACGAGGTGGGCGTCGGCGAGTTCAATAGGGAATATGGCGTGGACTTCGTTAACTTCGGATACAAGCCGGGTGGTGCGGTGACCCTGGTCAATCTCGGCCGGGACATACATGACGTGTGCCGGCAGGACATCTATGGTACCTCAGTCGAGGAGCTCCCGATGATGGATGACGTGAAAGCGGCCAATGATATCGGACTGGTCCTGTCGATGTCCATGGGAGTACCCGGGAGCGACCAGTGGATCTGGTACTATCATGCCCGCTACCAGGGCAACCTCGCCACCGCGCAGACGGCCATCGGCGCCCCACGTTATTACCAGTATCTCCAGACCGGACAGCTCGTGGGTCTCGTCGGGGGCATGAAGGGCTCTGCGGAGTATGAACGCCTTGTCGATCACATGGGGCTTGCCACGACGGGCATGGATTCCCAGTCGGTCGCGCATCTTCTCATAATCGGGTTCGTGATCCTCGGTAACATAGTCTACTGGGCGGAAAAGCGGAGGAAGGCTTAGATCATGTTGATGACCACCGGTCCATGGGTATGGGTAGCGGGACTACTCACCCTGGCCATCTACAGCTTCCTCTACAAGGACAATCCCGTATACAAGATGGCCGAGTATATCTTCGTCGGTCTCTCCGCCGGCTACTGGGCCGCGTTCCTCTGGTGGAATTATGCTTATCCCAACCTCTTCGAGCCGCTTGCCCAGGGTAATTACTGGAACATCATCCCGATAGCCATGGGATTGATGATGTTCACGCAGCTGAGCCGCCGCACGTCCTGGATGGTGAGGTTCCCGCTCACATTCGTGCTGGGAGTCAGCCTCGGCCTCCAGATCGTTGCCGCAGTCGAAGGCGACATGGTCCCGCAGCTTGCCGGGACCTTCTCGCCCTTTACCAGGGGCGCCATGTTCAACACCTATGACTTCTGGACCTCCGTGGGTTACATCGTCCTCCTGGTGGGTGTCCTGACGACCATCACTTACTTCTTCTTCTCCAAGGAGCACAAGGGCATCCTCGGGGTGAGCTCCAAGATAGGGATTTACTTCCTGATGGTAGCTTTTGGTGCTTCCTTCGGTTACACCATAATGGCCCGTATCTCGCTTCTCTTCGGCCGCCTTCATTTCCTTTTGTCAGACTGGATGCACGTGCTGAAGTAGGTATTCAAAGATGTTTGAACTCCCCGATGATGAATTTGCGCAGGTGGTTACCGACGCCGCGGAAAGCCTACCGGATGAATTCAAGTCCAAGATGGATAATGTGGATGTCGTGATCGAGGACTACCCGCCCCGCAGCGTGCTCAAGAAGATGAAGCCAAGGGGACTCATCCTGGGGCTTTACCAGGGCATCCCCCCCAAGTACCGGACCTCGCGCTACGGTATCCGGCCCGTGATGCCGGACAAGATAAGCCTGTATAAGAAGAACATCGAGCAGATATGTTCCACCCGCGAACAGGTCTACGCCCAGATCCGCAAGACCCTGCTTCACGAGATCGGCCACCACTTCTCGCTTTCCGACCCCGACCTTCGCAACATCGGCTGGTAGGCCGGAGCGGCCTGGGGAAAAAGCAATGGAAGAGAGAATCCGAGAGCGCTACAGCGACGCCATCCTTGAAAAGGCAATGAGCCGTTACGGGATCGACGCGGGCCGGATCAGGTTGCTCGATGGGTTCGAGAACTACATATATGAGTTCGACCGTGATGACGGCGAATTCATCCTCCGCATCGCCCATAGTATCAGGAGAAACGAGAACCTCATCAAGGGAGAGGTCGACTGGATCAATTACCTCGCCCGGGGAGGAGCATCGGTCGCGCGGGCGGTCTTGTCCAAACGCGAGGCGCTGGTTGAGGCAATTGACGACGGCCGGGGTGGTCAGTTCCTGGCGACTGCATTCATAAGGGCTGCAGGACAGCCGCCCCGGAGGGTGGGCTTGAGTCCCGCCCTATACAGAACCTACGGGAAGATGCTGGGAAGAGTGCATGCGCTGAGCAGGAACTACGAGCCGTCCGACCCTGTCTGGAGAAGGCCGGAGTGGGATGATCCCCACATGATGGAGATCGACAGGTTCATACCTGCCTCGGAGCCGCTCGTCGTTGATAGATGGAGGGAGCTCCGCAAGCACCTGGGAGACCTGCCCGGGGACCACGATGGGTATGGTCTCATACATCAGGATGCTCACGGCGGAAATTTCCTGGTAGATGAGGACGGCGGGATAACCCTCTTCGACTTCGATGACTGCGTGTATTCCTGGTATGTCTACGACATCGCCATGACTGTCTTCTATCTGGCTAACGGCAGGGACAATGCCCGCGAGTTCACCCGGGAGTTTCTTTCACACTTCATGCCTGCGTATCTCGCGGAGAACAGCCTCGATACCGCATGGATGGATGAAATACCGGCATTCTTGAAGCTGCGTGAGATAGACCTCTATGCTCTGATCCACCGGAGCTTCGATGTTGAGAACCTCGATGATCCCTGGTGCAAGCGCTATATGGATGGCCGGAGAGAGCGCATAGAGAAAGGACTCCCATTCGAGGATCTCGTCGCTTCAGACTTCCGCGCCGGCTGATACGGGGGTACTGCAGGGATAATAGAAGTCATCTCTTGGATTGTGAATTTGAATCAAATTCAACCTTCAAGGGCTGACCCCATGTTACTTTTTGGTTCCAGTTCAGTCTTTGAGATGCTCGTCCAGGAAGTCCACCATCGTCCTGTAGTAGACCAGCCGGTTGTTAATCTTGGAGATCCCGTGCCCCTCATCGGGAAAGATCAGCATCTCGACCACGCCGCCATTGGCCTCGATGGCCTCGGCGATCTGCCGGGCCTCCCCTACGGGCACGCGGCTGTCGTTTTCGCCGTGTACGATCAAGAGCGGCGCCTTGATTCTGTCGGCATGGGTCAGGGGTGAGATCTCTTTGAGGAACTCCTCATCGGTCAGCGGACCGTATTCGGCTTCCCTTATGGCGCGGCGGTAAGACTTGGTGTTCTTGAGAAACGTAACGAAGTTGGCTATTCCCACATTGTCGATGCCGGCCCCAAAGACATCGGGATAATCGACCAGGGCGGCAAGCGCCATATACCCGCCATAGCTGCCCCCTTTGATACCTATCTTACCGGACCTGGCGTAGCCGTTCTCTACCAGCCACATAGCCCCCTCGTAAATGTCGCAGACCGAGTCCTTGCGCTTCTTGTAGTCGTCGAGCCCGATGAACTCCCGACCGTACCCCTTGCTTCCCCGGATATTGGGCGCGAGTATCCCGTATCCGTTGAGGATCAGATACTGGAAATGCCTGTTGAACGACGGCCTGAACTGGCTTTCCGGGCCGCCATGGGCGTGGATCACAAAGGGTATCGGGCCTCCCTCATAGTCCGCAGGCAGATAGAGAAAGGCGGGTATCTCGAGTCCGTCGAAGCTTTTATATCGGATGAGCTCCGGGTCGGAGAGCAGCGATGGATCAACTCCCGCCATCGTGGAGAAGGTCAGTTTGCTGAGCTCACCGGTGTCCGCATGATACTCCCATATGTCGGGCGCCTCGGAGGGGCTCGAGAAACTGGCGACGATGGTGCGCGCCGTAGAGACCTGTAAACCCGAGAGCACTCCAAGCGTCAGGCATATCTCGATCTGGGCGTTCGTCTCCAGGTTCCGTCCGTAGAGCATGCCATAGCCTTCTATGTTCTCGAGCCAGACCAGGTAAATCCCGTTCCGCGACAGGTCCATCTCCTCGGTTTCCCAGGGAGTGTCCGCCATCGCGAAGTCGATCTTCTCACTCTCCACGTCCAGCCTGGCAACACGTTTCATGCCGTCATCGTTCTTGTTGGTGACGCAGTAAACCGCGTCCACGTCGTGCGACAGCCTGGCATAATCGAATGTATAGTCGCTCTCATGTTCGGTCAGAAGGGTCTCCCTGCCGGTTTCGAGGTCAAGGAGCCAGAGGTTGTTGTTGGTATTGGATTCGTACTTATCGACCAGCAGGTACCTTCCGTCCACCGAGACATCAGACGCGGCCGACCACCCTTCCTTGTCCCAGATGGTCTCTATTGAGCCGTCCTCGATGTCTATCTTGTAGATCAGGAAGTACATTGGATCGGGCTCATTGGCGCTGAAGTAGACATACTTCTCATCGGGGCTCCATACGACCGAACCGTGCCTTACATCATCGTCTGCCTTAAGCGTGGTCATGACGCCCGATTCGGTATCAATCAAATATAGATCCGACTGCTCGCTCCCACCGACGCTCGCGCCCACCACCATCCACTTGCCCGAGTAGGAAACCCGGTAGAAGTCTATGCCGTCATCGAAGACGGTAAGCTGGTAAGGCCATCCCGACGGGAGCATCTTGTACACCTGGGTAACACCCGACATCCAGGAGGTGAAGAAGATGAGGCTTCCGTCTTCGCTTATCTGGGGCTTCGAGGCGCCCCCCACTTTCATGAAGGTCTCAATCGACGGTATAGCCAGGGAATCCGCACCGGCAAAGCCTGAGGCGATTGCGGGGGAAAGAGCCGCCAGTGAACATAAGAGACAACAGAATAAGACGGCGACACAAAGTCTGATTGACATATCTATCCTCCCTATTAGAGACTACCAAGGTATTGTTCGGCAAGATTCTACACTCGTTTGATTCAAATTCAAGCGCAATCAGCGCCGGGAAGCAACATCATGGAAGCTCGCACGATCACAGCCATACTGGGAAGCCCCAGGAGGCGTGGAAACACCGATACGCTGGCCATGGAGTTCCTCAAGGGCACTGCGGAGCGGGGCTCCGACCACAGGCTGATTGTTCCTGCAGACCTGGGCATAAGTCCGTGTGACGGCAACAGTCTCTGCCTCAAGGATGGGAACTGCATAATCAGGGACGGTATGAACGAGATTTATGAGCAGGTCCTCAACTCCCCGTATCTGCTTATAGCGACGCCGGTCTACTTCATGGGCCCGCCGGGAAGCCTCAAGGTCTTCATCGACCGCTTCCAGGCCGTCTGGGCCCGCGGCGCGATACTCAAGACCTTCGATCCCGATAGCGCCCAGCGCAGGGCAAAGCACAAAGCTTTCGCCATTGTAACGGCCGCGGCTGAAGAGGAGCCCGCCATGTACCGGCCCACGATAAGCATCATCAAGGCCTTCCTCAACGTGACAGGCTTCGATTATGCTGGGGAGATTATCGCCACCAGATTGGACGAGCCGGGTGATGCGCTTAAGCGGGAAGACCTGCTGAGGCGGGCTCGCGAAGCTGGAGGACAATTCGTAAGCTGACCGGCAGGATGGCCGGGAATTACTCCGTAACGTCACTCGCGGCTATCATCGATATCAGGACTCTCTTCAGTGAGTCCTCGTAGCCCGGAGCAACGGTCACCCTCATGTGCACCCGGTTGGTCGCCCCGGGCGCCGTTGTGGCCCCCATGTCTATGTCAAGGTTCAGGTCTCCGGCAACGATCGCGTTGAGCCATGCCAGGTAGAGCTCGCGGCTGACGGTGGATACATTCTGAACTCTCAGGCGATCGAAATCCTCCTGATTCTTTACCCCGAGCATCTCCAGGGCCGCCCTGTTGACATCAAGAACTCGGGAAGTCCGTGCGCACTTCTCAAGTTCCGCCGGATGCTCATCGAAATACGATGCGAAGTCTGTTACGCCCTCCGCCTGCAGGGCCTCGAGGTGTTCTCGCAGACCGTGAAGATCCTCTTCCCACTGAGGGATGGGTGAATTCTCAAATCTTCTGCGATACGTGGCCTCGCTCATCCCGAGGGCTTTTTCCGCACGCTTTCTGTCCAGGACGACACAGAGCATTCCCGCAACCGTCTCGAAGAACTCGCGATCGTCCTCGGGTATGTCCTTGGGCTTGCTGCTCCACAGGTGAAGCACGCCCAGCAGATCCGTATTTGCAGCGACCAGGGGCCAGGAAACAAGCGATTGGACGTTCATTTCCGATGTTCTCTTCTTGAAAACCCTGAGCGTGTTGCTCACCTTAATATCGGGAGCGAAGATCGGCACTCTCGTCCGGGCAACATGTGCCGCCACGTAGTCGGAGCTTTCGATGGGCTGGTCCTTTATCTTGGAACTGACCACATCCTCGCTCAATCCGACCGACGCGGCCAGCCGGAGCACCTGCTGCTCGGGGTCATAAAGCCTCATCGTGCCGAACTCGAACTCGAGCAACCGCGCGAGCTCGGGAAGTACCCGCTTGCAGACTCCCTGACTATCCTCATCGAGGACAGTGGAGTCCGCAACCAGTCTGAATACTCTCCGTTCGCGCTCCCTTCCCTTCTCCGCACGCTTTCGGCCCGTTATGTCATAGATGACGCCTTGGACAAATATCGGGGTGCCCGACTCATCCCGGACCGGCCTTGCTGATTGGTGCACCCAGAGGATGCGCCCGTCCTTCCTCGCTATTCTGTACTCCTTCTCCGGGCCCGGTTCACCGCCGGCACCGTCGGCAGGCATGAACTTCTTGGTGGCCGCGGCGCGATCGTCCGGATGAATGATGTCCTCCCACCTGGGCTTGCCGGCCAGGAATTCTTCCTCCGTGTAGCCTGTTATCCTCTCGACATCACCTTCAAAAAAGATCGGAGCGCCATCCAGGGCGCCGCGATAGGCGATGCCCTGGAAATTCTCCACGAAGGTCCGGTATTTCTCCTCGCTTGTCCGCAGGGCCTCCTCGGCGGTCTTCCGGGCCGAGATGTCGGTGATTACTCCCATCAGGGCCTTCTTTCCCCCATAGTCCACAATGCGGCTTGCAATGATCGCGGGGATGCGCTTGCCGCTCTTGGTAATCAGCGCATACTCGAAGGGCTCCGCCTGCTGCCCTTCGAGGTACCGGGCGAAAGCCTGTGACGTGATCTCAAGATACTCAGGAGCAACCAGGGTCGTGATATTCATCTCAGGAGAGTAGAACTCCTCCCTGGTATAACCGAGGACCTCGAAGCCCCTCTGGTTGGTATATACGACCCTGCCCCTGACCATGATGAAGATCATATTGGGAGATTCCTCCGCCAGCGTCCGGAACTTGTCCTCGCTCTCGCGAAGGGCGTTCTCCATCATTTTCTGATCGGTTATGTCATGGAGGATGGTCATTACCTTGGTAACTCTTCCGCCCTCGGTGATCGGTATCTTTGTGGTTTCGGTGTATACCCTGCGCTCGCCAATCATTGTTGTCTCTATCGTTGTAAGCGGCTCCCCGGTCTCAAACACCCTGCTGTACTCCTCCCAGACCGTGTCGGGAAGAAAGGTGAGGACCTCGGGCAGAGTGCGCCCCATCAGGGCCGTTGAGATACCGAGCGTCGTGAACCACTCGACGAGCTTCTTGTTAAGAAGCACGAAGCGCAGGTCCCTGTCAACCACATGAAGGGCATCGAACATCGCGTCAAGCGCCAGCCTGTACTTGGCCTGGCTCTCCGCCAGCTGCTCGGTCAGCTCTTCCTTGGTTTTGCGGTTCTCGCCAGCCATCATATCTCCTTAGTCGGCGGCCTCGGGCGGTATCGACTAAGAGTCAGGTGAGTGACACAAGAAAAACCCTGAACACAGAAGCAACCCGCATCTACTTTTCACAAGCAGAATATCACGTCTGTGAGGAAAGTCAAGCCCCTCAGGAGCCCACTCACACACCCCCGGTCACGACCTGCTCTTGTGGACCACCCAGGGCGCCAGAAAAACCCATAGCAGTACGAATACCCAGACCCTGCCCTCCAGGACATTGTAGTCGTGCAGCAGCCTGCTCCACGGCATGCCCCGGACATAGTGCATGAAGATGAACTCGAAGGCCACAGTGAGCCCCAGCCATATCAAGCCGATCGTAAGAGCCTGAGCGCTTGATCCCAGGGGCCAGCGGCGCTCGAGCAACCACACGGCCAGTCCGAAGAACACGATCGCGGTAACCGTCGAGATCTGGTGTCCGGCCAGCTCGCCCACCCATCTCTTGTAGGACACTTCCCTGAGCACGCCGTTCATGCAGCCGATCACCATCAGTCCCAGCCAGGCAAGCGTGTAGATGCGGATCAACGTTGGTTCCTCCGGTATTCGATCACCTGTGTCATTTCTCCGGATGCCGGGCCGGCGGGGCATAGTGTTCATAGTAGCCTATGACTTTCCCGGCGGCATCCCGCACCGCACGCATGTATATACGGTGCTTTTCGGTATTGGCTGATTGCTATTTCAGGGTCTCGGAGGCCCGGCTGAAATCCCGGTAGAGACTGTAGCTCTTAAAGATCTCCTCTGGAAGCAGAGGCTGCCCCTTGGTGATCAAGTTCACGAGATTGAGGGCGATCCCGGGACCCAGCATCAGGCCCTGGCCACAGAATCCGACGGCGACATAAAGGTCTTCCTTACCCTTCACGCGATCGACGATGGGAACCCCGTCGGGTGTCATGGGATACAGGCCCCGCCATACCCGGCGCACCCGCAGGTTACGGAGCCGCGGGAAGAGGTTCACCATCCGCCTCGCCACCAGGGGCAGGAAGTCAGAGGTTGATTCCCGGTTCGTTCCCGGGATTATGGGCTCCGGTGTCAGGCAGAAGATGAGGTGTCCCAGCTTCTCCTGGTAGAAATAGACGTTCTTCGAACCGGGGAATTCCCGGATGTCCACGACCAGGGGCTCGAAGAAGGGTTCTACCGGTTCGGTGACACCTCCCTCGTGAGAGTCGGGAGCGATGGGAAGTTCCACTCCCATCATTCTGCCTACCTCACGCGCCCGGGCCCCTGCCGAATTGACCACCTTGCCTGCGGAGTACACTCCCTTGTTGGTCTTGACCTTGAAGCCGCCGTTGCCGGTCTCCAGGCCGGTCACGGTCTCGGCGAACTTGAACTCGGCTCCGAATTCGCGCGCCTGCCTGAAGAAAGCTCTCGCTGCAAGGATCGGGGAGAGGTTCCCGTCCTCGGGCGAGAAGGTGCCGCCCAGCAGACCGTCCGGGTTTATGCCCGGGAGCCGCTCCCTGATTCCGGCCTCATCGACCCAGTCGATATTCAGGCCATACTCCTTCTGGATGACAAGCAGGGCCTTGAGGGCCTGTTCGTGTTTTTCCTCATACACGGGGAAACAATAGCCGCCCCGCTGGAAGTGCATATCATCACCGTACAGGTCTTCCCAGGTTCCGAAGACTTCGAGACTGAGCTGGCAGGTCTGGATCTTGGCCGGGTCCGAGTGCGTGGCCCGTACCCCGCCGATCGCGGTCTTGTTCTGGCCCTGTCCCGGAGATGGCCGGTCATCTATCACCAGCACCTTGACCTTCTCCCGGGCCAGGAAGCAAGCGGTCGGGAGCCCCACGCTTCCCGAGCCGATGACCACCACATCGTAGTTCTGCATATTACTCCCCGACCTCACCGGCAGCTTCACCGGCCTCAGCAGCAGCTTCACCGGCAAGCATGCCCAGATTCACCTCGGCTACCAGCGGCCGCTGGCTGAAGGGGATCACATCGCACAGGTCCACGCCTTCCTCCCGGAATATCTTGAGGATCAGCGGCTGGCATGTCTTACCCCCACAGGCACCCATCCCGCAACGCAGGACCTTGAGCTGGTTGAGGTCTCTCACCCCCTGCCGGATGAGCTTTCTTATCTGGCCGGCGGTCACCCGCTCGCATCTGCAGATGATGGCATCGTCCTCGTCCAACCGGACTTGCGAGGCATCGTCCACCGGTCGGCTGAGCTCCTCCGGCTGGACACGGAAACCCGCTATGGCTGTTGCCATATCGGCGGGCACCCTGAGTGTGACCAGGATGGTCCTGTCATACCTTGCCCGCCCGGCCACCCTCTCCACACGCCCGCGGCAAACTGTACTGCCGTCCAGGTCCACTGCATCGACCTCATCTCCCTCATTGACATCTTTCTTGAGAAGTTCGAAGGGGACCGTGACCAGACCCTCGGTGCCTTCGGCGCGGAGGTCAACCAGCGTGATGGCCAGCCCCGGACACTCCGCCACACAGAGCGTGCAGCCGGTGCATTCATCCTT
>JAUXGG010000282.1 GCA_030622265.1 Candidatus Eiseniibacteriota bacterium | reverse complement strand
TTACATTCATTACGCGCTCGGCCGACCTGAGGGCATGCCAGAAAGTGACACCCACACTCATGTATATGCGGTTCACAGGGTGTGACAAAGATTCACACTCCTCCCTTTTCGAGGCCGAGAGCTTTGATCTTCTTGTGAAGGGCTGTCCTCTCCAGCCCAAGCTCCCCGGCTGCGCGTGTGACATTCCAGTCAGTCCGCTCGAGTGCGCCGAGAATCATCCTGCGTTCGAACTCTCTCCTGGCGTCCTGCAGGGTGAGAGAACCCTTCGCGATCTCGTTCTCAAGGGGCTGTACATGGTTGTCTTCCGGGTCTCGATCTTCGCCGATCTGCCCTTCTGCAGCTCGTGCGGGAGTCGGCGCCGTCGCTGCGATCCCGGAGCGGATATCGGGGCTCAGGTCCTCGACGTGGACGGTTCGTCCCGGCGACATAATGATCAGCCGTTCGACCTGGTTCCTCAGCTCGCGGACGTTTCCCGGCCACCGGTACTTCTTGAGCAGGCTCAGGACTCTGTCATCCAGCTTCTTCTGCGGCAGGCCGGTCTCCGTGCAGTATGATCTCACGAAAGCCCCGGCAAGAAACCCGATATCCTCCGGGTGCTCTCTCAGGGGCTTGGCGGCGATCGGAACAACGTTCAGCCTGAAGTACAGGTCCTCCCTGAATCGTCCGGCCGCTATTTCTTCCTCGAGGTTCTTATTGGTGGCCGCAAGAACACGGACATCGACGGTGATGGTCCCGTCGCTCCCGACGCGTTCGATCTCGCCCTCCTGGATGGCCCGGAGCACCTTGGTCTGAACACGAAGGCTCATGTCGCCGACTTCATCCAGGAATATGGTCCCCCCGTCGGCCGCCTGGAACTTCCCCTGGCGGGAGGCAACCGAGCCCGTGAAAGCTCCCTTGACACTCCCGAAGAGCTCGGCTTCGATCAGCTCTTCCGGGATCGCCGCGCAATTCACCTTTATGAAGGGCTTACCCGCCCTCTTGCTGCGGTTGTGGATCTCCTGGGCAATCAACTCCTTGCCCGTACCGGATTCGCCTACAATCAGCACGCGGGCATTTGTCGGGGCAACCTTGTCAATCTGCCGCAATACCTCTTCGTGATCCTTGCTCTTCCCCAGAAACTCCTGCCTCGCGGCTACCTTGCCGCGGAGCATCCGGTTTTCCCTGTCGAGTGAGCTGTGTTCGAGGGCGTTCTTTGAAGTCAGGAGGATCCTCTCCTTGCTGCAATCCTTCTCAAGAAAGTCGAACGCACCGAGTTTGGTTGCCTCCACCGCATTCTCGATGGAGGCCTGCCCGGTGAGAATGACCACCGTCTGGTCCGGCAGGCGCAGCTTGATATCCTTTAGAACATCGATACCGCCGCGATCGGGCATGGCAAGGTCCAGATAGACAAGATCGAAGGACTCCTGCCTTAGGATCTCAAGGGCCGCCGCCCCGCTCTCGGCAGAGGCGGTCCTCCAGCCGGCATTCCTGTGGATCATCTCCATCGTCTTCCGGACATTGGGCTCGTCGTCTATTATCAGTACTCTTCCGACCATGCGCAGAAACTCCTCCTTATACCGTTCATTCTATGCTTTGGGTGGAACCGGATCTCCCGCAGCTTCGGAGTCTGAGACATCTCTCCCGCCCTCAGACCTTGTGGACGGGCCGGCAACCGGGCCGGCAACCGGGAGTGTGATGGTGAACGTGGCACCCTCCCCTTCAGGGCTGCTTGCCCCGATGACTCCCCCGTGGAGAATGATGATGTTTTTCACCATCGAGAGTCCGAGACCGGTCCCGGCGGTCTTCGTGGTGAAGTATGGATCGAAAACCCTGGATATGTTCTCGGGCGGGATACCGGGCCCATTGTCGGAGAACTCAAGAACTATGCTATCCCTCTCGCTTCCACCCCCGCCCCACATCCGGACCCGGATTCTCCCCTGTTCCCCGCTGGACATTACCGAGAGCGCATTGTCGAACAAGTTGATGAGGACACGTCTCATCTGGTCCGGATCGAAGATGGACTGCGGCAGATCCGGTCCCGCATCTATGGTGATATCGGCCTGCGGATAGAGCCTGGCGACATCCCGCACCAGGTTCTCCATCGATCCGGAGACCGGTGAGAGCCCGGGCATTCTTGCGAATGACGAGAACTCTTTCACGAGTCTCTGAAGGTGAGCGAGTTCATCCTCCACAACCCGCACCGAATCCGACAACATATCGCGATAGGCCTTGTCCTCACCTTTGTACTGGTCCCTCATTTCCTGCACCGTGAGTCTGATGGGAAGGATCGGGTTCTTGATCTCATGCGCCAGGTGCCGGCCCATCTCCCTCCACGCCGCCATCTTCTCCAGATCAATGAGCCTCCGCCTTTGCGTGTCCAGGCGGCCGACCATCCGGTTGAAGCTATCCATCAGAAGCCCGATCTCTCCGCCGGACTTCTCCCTGAGCCGCACGCGCCAGTCACCCTCGGCCACCGCGGATGTCGCACCCACGAGCCTTCTTAAGGGCGCCGCCAGACGTTCGGACATGAAGAAGGCCAGCAAGAGTGAGATCACCAGCATCACGGCGTAGATGATGACGAATGGATAGAAAAAGCTGCGACTGAGTCTCTCCTGGGCCAGGCGGAGTTGCGCGAAGAGCTGACGCCCCTGGAGCAGGCTCTCGGCATGAGCCAGAAACTCCGGGTCGGTCCTCTTATAGAACAACCATGAGACGTGGCCCCCTCCTGGAGTCCAGAGCGCAAACTGGGCCGTCCGGCTTTCAGTCTCATAGTATGCAAGGTCCGGATCGGAATCCGGAGAGTTCGTCCGCTCCATTACGGCGGTACCCTCGATGAGACCGGCTGAAAGCAACCGGACTGAATGGCAGGCCAGCTCAGCAGGTAGGGGCGCATCGGTGTTCTTAAAGACTTTCAGGTGTCCGGTCCGGGTAAGGAAGAAGCCATCGATTACTTGCGGCGTGGCGGAATCCGACATGTGGGCCGCGATACGGGACGAATCTCCAAAGTCCCCGGCGAACAGCGCGGCCACCCGGCCGGTTTCTTCTTCGAAGGCGGCGTGCAAGGACTCGAGGTGCTTCCTTGAGACCGTGACCCCGCTGTCCAGGGCATCCTCCATGGTCTCGCTCAGTCCCACATTGAAGCTCTTCTCCAGAAGATTGCTGACTAAGATCGACAGGGGAATTGCCGGCAAGAGCGCCACGACAATGCACATCCCCGCAAGACGATACCGGATCGACACTATCCTTCCTCCTTGTGGCCGGCAGAAAGAAATTGGGGCTTGAAATCCGCCGACTTAAACCACTCGCTGCTCATCTGTGAATCATCGCCTGAGAAAAACCGCTCGATCAGCTCGTTTATGTTAAGCACCTGCTCATGCCAGGAGCTTCCCCTGCTTTCCACGTTCTGCTTTACCCAGCCTTCCATCTCTTCCCTCTCGGAGCCCTGAAGCGGACTCACGGCCACGCTCATCTGAACGAAGTAAGTCCGCTCGGGCATCATCTTCTCCACGGGTACGAGCGAGATGCTCTTCATGTGTTCGATGATCGACCGCATCGCTTCCAGAGAAGGCAGCTGGACGGTCGAGTCCGGCCCGGATACCGAATACACATCATCCCATACATCATACTTAAGCGAGTAGGAACGCACTCCCCCCTCGACGGAGCTCCCGCCCGGTCCAACCAGGTGATAGAAGAACTCCACTATGGCAGGAAGCCCGCTCTGTACCGTCCCCGTGATCCGCTCCGAGAAGAGGCCTCTTGCCGTAATATCAGCCGTCAGATAGCCGT
>JAUXGG010000057.1 GCA_030622265.1 Candidatus Eiseniibacteriota bacterium | reverse complement strand
TCCATATGACAGGGACCGGGAGTTCCTCGAACTCCAGATGGAGAAGCTGTGCCGGACCTTCGATGTGGATCGCGGGCAAGCCAATGAGACCAAGCGTCGCTTCGATGCCATCCGGGATAAGGTGGAGGAGATCGACCGGCTGACCTGGCAGGACGCGCGTGTAAGTGGTTTTGAGAATCACTGTTTCCAGATAACTTGCAGCGACATGAAGGGGGATCCGCCGGGCTTCGAGGAGGAGGTAGGCGCTTTCCTCGCCGAGGCCGGAAAGCGGAAGCCCGCCGAGGGCGACCTCCGGCTGGGTTATCTCGGTATTCCCCCGATCATCAGTGGGATCTACCAGTTCGTGGAGAGCCAGGGCGCGCGCGTGGTATATAACGAGCTCCAGCGCCAGTTCCGGATGCCCTCAAAGTGCGATGACATAGTGGATCAATACCTCGACTACACCTATCCCTACCACATCCGTTTCAGGCTTGAAGATATCAAGCGGGAGATCGAGCGCAGGGAGCTCGATGGTGTCATCCACTACGTGCAGGCCTTCTGTTTCAGGCAGATCGAGGACATAATCATCAGGCATGAACTCGATCTTCCGGTGCTCACAATCGAGGGAAACCGCCCGGGCAGGATCGACGTGAGGACCAAGATCAGGATAGAGG
Organism: Candidatus Eiseniibacteriota bacterium; assembly: GCA_030622265.1. GTDB lineage: Bacteria > Arandabacterota > Arandabacteria > Arandabacterales > Arandabacteraceae > JAUVJV01. Next base: position 7,312 of record JAUXGG010000057.1, on the reverse strand, counting down.
CCTTCCTCGACATGCTCCGGGCTAAGTAAGCAGGCTGACCTATGAGGCCCCGGTGCCGCGTTACGCTCGTTCGCTCTCGCTGCGACGTACCCGTGGGTACGCCTCGCTCGGCGAGCCTCGTGTACCTTGCCCCAGGGCGTCCTCAACCAGCCCGTAAGGCCAGTGCCTGCACGCATCGGCAATTAGGTATTGTGTCCCCGCGATTGCGTGTGTTAATTTCGCAGAAATAGGTCAGACACACGGAGAGGCAAGCATGGACACCCGTTACCAGCCAGGTAAAGCCGAGGCCAAGTGGTATGATTTCTGGATGAAACAGGGGTATTTCGCCCCGAAACCGCGGGAGGGGAAGCCCTTTGTAATTGTTATGCCGCCTCCCAATATCACGGGTCCCCTCACCATGGGCCACGTGCTGAACATGTCGCTTCAGGATGTTTTCATAAGGTGGCACATGGTAAATGGTGAAGAGTGCCTGTGGTTGCCCGGAAAGGACCACGCGGGAATCGCTACCCAGAACGCCGTTGAGCGGCAGCTCGCCGGAGAGAAACTCTCGAGGCATGACATCGGCCGGGAGAAGTTCACCGAGCGCGTGTGGGAGTGGAAGGGGCTGATGAGCGACAAGATCACCGAGCAGATCCAGCATCTCGGGTGCGCTTGTGACTGGAACCGGGAACGCTTCACCATGGATGAGGGACTTTCTCGCGCGGTGCGCACGGCCTTCGTGACCCTCTTCAAGCAGGGCCTGATCTACCGTGGCGAATACGTTGTCAACTCATGCCCGCGGTGCCTGACCACGCTCGCCGATGATGAGGTCGAGCGCCAGGAACTCAAGGGAAAGCTCTACTATGTACGGTATCCGTTTGAGGACGGCGGTCATGTCACTGTTGCGACCACGCGTCCCGAGACCATGCTCGGTGATGTCGCGGTGGCGGTCAATCCCGGCGACGAGAGGTACAGGGCTTCGCATGGGAAGATGCTTGTGCTGCCCATCATCGGCCGCAAGATGCCGCTGATCACGGATGATTTTGTTGATCCGGAGTTCGGGACAGGAGCAGTCAAGGTCACTCCTGCCCACGATGCCGACGACTTCGCCATAGGACAGCGTCACAATCTTGAGACCGTGGTGGTCATCGATCCCAGGGGCGTGATGAATGAGAACGCCGCCGAATACAAGGGCCTGGACAGGTTCGAGGCCAGAAAGCAGATCGTTGAGAGGCTCCAGCGCGAAGGCCTGCTGGAGAAGGTGGATGACTACGACCTCTCGGTCGGCAAGTGCTACAGGTGCGCCACGCCGGTGGAGCCCCTGCTCTCCAATCAGTATTTCGTCAAGATGAAGGCACTGGCGGAACCCGCCCTCGAAGCGGTGAGAAGTGGCCGGGTCAGGTTCCATCCCGACAAGTGGGTCAAGGTCTACTACAACTGGCTGGACGGGATTCGCGACTGGTGCATATCCAGGCAGCTCTGGTGGGGGCACCGGATACCCATCTGGCATTGCGAGGCCTGCGGCGAGATGACGAGCGAGCTGACGGACCCGACCGAATGCCCCTCCTGCGGCGGGAAGGTGACCCAGGAGGAAGACGTTCTCGACACCTGGTTCTCCTCATGGCTTTGGCCCTTCTCCACCCTGGGATGGCCTGATGAGGCCGATGATCTTAAGCGTTACTACCCGACATCCGTGCTCGTCACGGGGCCGGATATTATCTTCTTCTGGGTAGCCCGCATGATAATGGCAGGCCTCTACTTTATGGATGACATACCGTTTGAGGACGTGTATTTCCACGGCATGATTCGCGACGAGACCGGGAGGAAGATGTCGAAATCTCTCGGTAACTCGCCCGATCCTTCCGACCTGATCGGCGAATACGGGGCCGATGCCCTGAGGTTCACCACGGTTTCGCTGACCCCCAGAGGGGGGGACATCCTCTTTGCCGAAAGGCACGTTCATTTGGGCCGCAACTTCGCCAACAAGGTATGGAACGCCTCGCGCCTGGTGAAGTCAGCTTCTGAGAAGGCCGGGCTCGAAGGTGATTCTCTCCCCGGATCGGAGCTCAGCGACCGGTGGATCATGAGCCGCACTGCCGGGGTGACCCGCACCGTAAGGACATACTTCGACAGATTCGAGCTCAACCAGGCTGCAAAGGCAGTGTATGACTTCCTCTGGCATGAGGTCTGTGACTGGTACCTCGAGATGGCCAAGGAGCGCTTCTATTCGGAAGATGCCGGGGCCCGCAGCGGCGCCCTGACGGTGGTGCGAAGGGTGCTGGCACGTTCATTGAGACTGCTGCACCCCTTCATGCCGTTCCTGACCGATGAGGTATGGAACGTTCTCTCCCTGGGTGGGGCGAGCATCCTGGACGGGGAGAGCGACAAAGAGGAGTTTCCGGAAGATCCGGCGGCCGAGCGGACAATGGCGTTACTTATCGGGATCGTGGAGATGGTCAGGAACATCCGTGGTGAAATGGGGATTCATCCTTCGACCGGCGTGCCGCTCTACCTGAAGTTCGCGGGGGACAGCGCCGAGAAGGACGCCATACTGGGGGCTCGCTCCTATATCTTCAAGATGGCAAGGGTATCCGATCTCTTCGAGGGAGAAGTGCCGGAAGCCGAGGGCCCGGTCGCCACGGGGATCGTGGAGAACGTCGAGGTTGCGGTGCCGCTTGGTGAAGTGATCGACGTGGATGTCGAGAAGGCACGGCTGACCAAAGAGATCGAGCGGATCGAACAGCTGCTTGTCAGGTCGCGTGCCAAGATCGACAACCCTGAGTTCACGAGCAAGGCGCCGGCGAAAATAGTCGAACGCGAGAGGGAGAAGATCGAACAGCTTGCCGACAATGCCGCGAAACTGAGGAAGAACCTCTCCGTGTTACTCGGTTCCTAGGAGGTGCCATTATGAGAAGTGTCCTGGCGGTCGTGTGCTGCGTCTGCGTGCTTGCCTCTGCCGGCATGTGCAGGGAAGTACGGGTTACGGTCTACAACAGCAATATAGGGGTGGTGAGGGATTCCCGGTCGACCACGATTGAGAAGGGCATAAGCCATATATCCATGGACGAGATCGCCTCCAGGATCGATCCGACCTCGGTCAAGCTGGAGATATCGGGACGCGGAGACATCGCGGTGATGGAGCAGAACTTCGAGTTTGATCTCTTAAGCCCTGATAAGCTCCTCAATAAGTACCTTGAGCACGAGGTGGATATAACGACATCCGAGGACGTGAAGTATCACGGTACTCTCATCGGCTTCGACTCCAGGAACCTGGTTCTGTCGCTTGCAGGTGAAAGGGTGGCGATGGTCTCGAGGGACAAGGTGACGGACATCGTGCTTCCGGCCATCGATACCGGCCTGATCGTCAAGCCCACTCTGTTCTGGACGGTGAACTCCTCCAGCTCGGCCCGCGCCGACCTGGAAGTAGCCTATATTACCGAGGGCATGAACTGGCATGCCGAGTACATAGCGACGATCGCCGAGGACGATGATGAGCTCGAGCTGGCATCCTGGGTCTCCGTGGAGAACCGTTCCGGGGCGACTTACCCTGATGCAAAGCTCAAGCTGATCGCAGGCGATGTTCACCGGGTGCAGGATAAGGTACATATACGCGGCGGGCGCACGATGGACTATGCGGAGATGGCCCCGCAGCCGATGCTCGAGGAGAAGGCCTTCTTCGAGTACCACATGTACACCCTGGACAGCAGGACGACGCTTAGGGACAAAGAGGTAAAACAGATTCAGCTCTTCCCCGCGAAGGATGTTGCCGCGCTCAAACAGTACAATCTTGACTCTCACAAGGGGGAGAAGGTGAGGGTCGTGATGCGGTTTGACAACTCGGAAGAGAGCGGCCTCGGAGTCCCCCTTCCCGAAGGCAAGGTCCGGGTTTTCAAAGCCGACGTGGACGGAAGCCTGGAGTTCCTGGGAGAGGACAGAATCGATCACACCCCCAGGGATGAAGAGGTGAAGATATATGTCGGGAACGCCTTCGACATAGTAACCGAGAGGGTGCGGACCGATTTCAGCAAGATCAGCGACCGGGTGGTGATGGAGACATTCGAGATAAGCGTCTCCAATCACAAGGCTGAGGATGTGGTCTTGACAATCACCGAGCACATCCACGGGGATTGGGATGTGAGGAGGGAATCGCACCCGTTTGAGAAACTCAAGTCGGATACGATCGAGTTTCAGCTTCCCGTCGAGGCTGACGGTGAAGCTGTCCTTACCTATACGGTGAGGAGAAAGTTCTGATGGAGCGTATCGGTGAGAAGCTCAGGAAGCGCCGTGAGGAACTGGGCTTTACCATCGATGACATAGCGAGGTCCACCAATTTCAGGCCAGAGCTGATAAGGGCGGTAGAAGGCGGACGCACGGCGGCCTTTTCTGCCGAGGCATATCTCAAGGCTTTCCTGAGAGCATATGCTACCAAACTCGACCTTGACCCACACGAGATCATCCTCGAGCAGAAGAGCGAAGAGGAACGTATCCACGAAGCCCTGAGCGGCATGCAGCTTAAGAGCCGCAGGCCGGTGTCGCTGCCCAGGTGGTTGGTGCTGGCCCTGGTCGTGGCGGCGGTGGCAGTCGGGCTGTTCGTCATCTATGATCGTATGCTTAAGGACTCTACCGTGTCGGGTGCCGGTGAGTCCCCGGACGGTGAGTTCGTTGCCGGCGAGCAAGAGGCGGCCGGCCCCGGTGGAGAGGACGCGCCCGGAGAGCAGGCGCAGGATACCGATCCGCTTCCTCCGGAAGGTCAGCAGACAGTACCGGAGGGTGATCCGGGAATCCCTGAAGAAGAGCGGGGAGCCCCGGAAGAAGAGCGGGGAGCCCCGGAGGGTGATCAGGGTGCCCCGGAGGAAGAAGCCCTCGCCGTGGCCCCGCTCAAGCAGGAACCCGATTCCCTGTCGGTCTCGGTGAGTGGCTGGTCGACGCATGTGAAGCTCCGGAGCGGGGACGCGATGTTGCTGGACGAGATGCTCAGCCCGGGCTTCAGCAGGACCTTTTACTCCAGGCAGCCCTTCTTGTTCGATCACATTACTAACAAAGATGCAGTCTCTCTTCTTTTCAATGGCAGGCCCGTCAGGCTACCCAACTCCTCCGGGAGCAAGTTGGTTTCGGATCTCCGGGTACCACCGGAAGGGCGCTGACCAGGGATATCATGGAGTTCAAGCTCGTATCCAAATTTGAGCCTATGGGTGATCAGCCCCGGGCGATCGATGAACTGACCGAAGGTCTCAGGCTCGGAAGGAAGTGGCAGACCCTGCTCGGCGTCACCGGGTCGGGGAAGACCTTCACCATGGCCAACGTGATCGCCAGGATCGGGCTGCCGACCCTCGTGATCTCGCACAACAAGACCCTCGCGGCCCAGCTCTACGGCGAGTTTCGCAACTTCTTTCCCCAGAATGCGGTCGAGTTCTTCATAAGCTATTATGACTACTATCAGCCGGAGGCATATATCCCCTCGACCGATACCTATATCGAAAAGGACGCATCGATCAATGAGAACATCGACAAGCTGAGACTCAGGGCGACCGCATCGGTGCTGGAGCGTCGGGACGTGGTGGTTGTTGCCAGCGTGTCATGCATTTACGGCATCGGCTCGCCGGATGATTTCCGTGGAATGCTCCTAAGCCTGGAGAAGGGGCAGGCAACCCCGCGCGACCAGGTCTTGAGACAGCTGGTCGACATACAGTACACGCGCAACGATTATGATTTCGTGCGCGGAACATTCCGCGTTCGCGGCGACACCGTGGAGGTTCTTCCCTCGAGTGAAGAGCACGCGGTGCGGATCGAGTTCTTCGGTGACGAGGTGATGCGCCTGTCGAACGTGGATCCCCTGACGGGCAACACCCTCCGTGAGAGGGAGAGCGTCAACATCTACCCATCCAAGCATTTCGTGATGCCGTATAAGAGACTGGAGGCCGCGCTTCAGAATATCGAGATGGAGCTTAAGGACGTGCTGGAGGACCTGCGCGAGAAGGGCAATCTGCTCGAGGCCCAGCGCATTGCCACCAGGACCCGCTACGATATCGAGATGCTCCGGGAGGTTGGCTACTGCCCGGGGATCGAGAACTACTCGAGGCACCTGAGCGGCAGGGTCGAAGGCGAGCCGCCGTGCGCGCTGATCGACTACTTTCCCGATGACTTTCTCATGATCATCGATGAGTCGCATGTCACGCTTCCCCAGCTCCGGGGAATGTACGAGGGTGACAGGTCAAGGAAATCCACTCTGGTCAAGTACGGTTTCAGGCTGCCGTCGGCCCTGGACAACAGGCCGCTGCGCTTTCAGGAATTCGAGAGCAAGGTCAACCAGCTGGTTTACATCTCCGCGACGCCGTCGCCCTACGAGATAGAAAAGTGCGCCGGCGTAATCGTGGAACAGATAATCAGGCCGACCGGGCTGGTCGATCCCGAGGTGGTGGTGAGGCCGGTCAAGAACCAGGTGGATGACCTGATCGGTGAGATAAGGGAAGTCACGGCGCGCAAGGAGAGAGCGCTGGTGACCACGCTTACCAAGCGCATGTCGGAAGACCTCACCGAGTACCTGCTCTCACTGGAAATCCGGGCCCGCTATCTTCACTCTGACATTGGCGCAATAGAGCGCGTCGAGATCCTCAGGGGCCTGAGACTCTGCGAGTTTGACGTGATCGTCGGCATAAACCTGCTGCGTGAAGGCCTCGATCTGCCGGAGGTCTCCCTGGTGGCGGTGCTGGATGCCGACAAGGAGGGGTTCTTGAGATCGGAGACCTCGCTTATCCAGGTTTCCGGCAGGGCGGCCAGGAATGTCTCGGGCAAGGTCATCCTTTACGCGGACAAGATCACCGGCTCGATGGACCGGGCCATAAAGGAGACCGACAGGCGCCGCAGGAAGCAGGTCGCCTACAACAAGAAACACGGGATCACTCCCCGCACGATCATAAAGACCGCGGATGAGATTCTCCAGGCCACGTCGGTCGCCGACTCGCGCGTTGGCCAGGACGAGGCGCCCGAGGATACGTTCGAGAGCGAAAGCTATGAGGAAATGCTGGTGAAAGTCGAGGCCGAGATGCTGGAGGCCGCGAGAAATCTCGAGTTCGAGAAGGCCGCGTCCCTCCGTGACAGGATGGAGGACATCGTGGCGATGATCGCCATGAGCGGCATGCCTTCCCGGCGGATCAAGAAACGATCGAGGAAAGGAAGGCGGTAATGAAGTTTCCATTCGAGGTCGAGCTCGACAAGAGGATTGTAAAGAAGCTGGTGCGCGAGGCCCTTCGGGAAGACCTGGGCGGAGGGGACGTGACAACCGATTCCACGGTGAGGGCCCGCAGCCGTACCGAGGCCAAACTCAGACTGAAAG
>JAUXGG010000408.1 GCA_030622265.1 Candidatus Eiseniibacteriota bacterium | reverse complement strand
CAGGGTCTCCGGCAGGGCCGATTCCCAATTGGTTACACCATGCTGAAAGGGGTAGAGCGAAGTAAGAAAGCTCGGGAAAGATGCCCTGGTGTATGACGCCTGGGTTATGGCCGTCTCGAACACTATTCCCCCGGCGGCCAGCCTGTCGATATTGGGAGAGGTCGGGCGCTCATACCCGAAGCAGCCGAGATGGTCGGGCCGCAGGGCATCCACCACGATCAGGACGATATTGGGATGATCCTCACCCCCGGTACCGGGAATCGCAAAGCCTGCGCCGGCAGCCGGGAGGAGGGCGAAAGTCAGGAGAAGCGCCGAGACCACGCGAAGGGCCGGAGCCCCCAGCAGAAGCAATTGCGCCCTCCGGCGGGCGACATTTATCATCTGTGGCATACCCGAATATACCCCATCGCCGGGCCTATTTCAACTTGCCTCCCCGGCGGGACCGACACACCCGAAAAGCAGGATCTAAGGTGAGGGCGCTATAGCCAGCTGTGCCTGCGCAAGCAGCGAGGAAACCTCCCCGGCAGACCCGGCCCGATTGAAGGGTCTTGCTTCCATCCGGACCTTCCAGAGCTTGAACACCCTGTTGCTGTAGATTTCATCGAATCCGCTGTTCTGAGGCATAAGCGCCATGTTGAGCGGCCGGTTTGATTCCACGAGGATGTACTGTGTATCGAATTCTCTGAAGATCTCCCTGGTCTCGTCATCCAGGCTGCTCACCTGAAGCAGGTTTCGCATGTCTTGATTGGTTCTTACGGCATCGCTTCGCCGCACTGTCGAATAGGCCGGACTCACGAAAGCCGGGTAGGCTTGATCCACGAAGGCGGGTATCATCAGGCCGATATTGGCCGATGCAAGGACCACACCCCGCGGTGCCGCCTCCTGCGACAGCACGCCAACTGCATCCACGAATTCCGGGGTGGCCCGTCCGACATCCGAGGACCGCTTGAGGATGCTCATGTAGTTGGCCGGATTGCCCTTGCACAGGGCAAGTACCAGGACCAATGCAATCACCCAGCCCCAGCGGAGGCCGGGGCGCTTCCGCGTAAGGAAAAACGCTATCGTGAAACCCCAGGGAAAGAGCCAGCTCAAGCGATAGAGCATCTTCTTCGTGACAACGGCGGATGTAAGCTGCGCCACCCCCGGCGTGAATGCAAAGAGCAGGACCGCCAGGGTCAGCACGGCAAGGAAGCGGGCCGTCATGCTCTTCCTTATCCATAGAACCAGGGGGACGGTGAGCAGTAATCCCAGAAGAGCAAGTGGGTAGCGGGTCACGAGCACCGGGTGTCCCATCCAGAGCGACTTGCCCACGGCGAGAATCCTGTCACCGCTCTTGAAGGGCGTCCTGCCACCCGGCAGGAAGGGTTCAAAGAGCGCCTCGCTTCCCTTGCCCTCGCGGGCTGCCAGAACAGGTTGCTCAAGGAGTGAGACGGCTTCGCGGCCCGGCGCCAGGACAAGAGTGGTGACAAGCAGTGGCACCAGAAGCATTCCAAGGAGCGATAGGGCCATCCTGTCCTTACGGCGATCAGCTACAACTTGAACGGCAGCGAAGGGGACCACCGCCACGGCGCACCACACCACTCCCATGGGGTGAACCAACCCTGCCGTGAGCACGCTAAGGGAATAGAGAAAATACGTGGCGCGGGAATCGGGCTGCTTCAGCCTTCCGGGGGCGCGCAGCAGCTTAAGTGCCAGCGCCGTGGCCACGCTTGCCGGAAAGAGAAACGCCAGGCTCTTGTCCTGGACCGTTCGAACGAACAGGGCCCAGCCGGCCGAGTCCGAAGGGTATACGCTGGAGAGGTAGAACAGGACCTGGAGGAAACACGCCAGATAGGCTGCGCCCTCCGACCGGAAGAGCTGCTTCGCCACTGCGAAACAGGCGAAGATGGCGAACGGGAACATGACAAGTGGCAGGTATACCTGGTGGCACGAGATGGGATTGAGGCCCGAGGCCTTGCAGATCAGGGCTTCACCCACCCACCAGGACCCATAGTACACCCTTGCCGGGGCCGGCCACGCTGGCCCGAGCAGGGCGTCAGTGGAATTGACCGCCTGGCCCCTCACATAGTCCCCTATGTATGCAAGGTAGTACCAGTCATCCGGATCCCTCGGCCCGATCACGGTGGCCGCGGTCAGGGCGATGGCCGCGGCCAGCAGGAGGATGATGCCGATCTTCCCGGCGGTGAGTCTTCCCGGCATCGTCCCCGGCCCCGTTCCCGGGGAGTCGCCCCGGGGCTGGACCACAACCAGCACCAGGAGACCCGCATACACCACCGCCAGGATAGCCATAAGCAGGCTCAGGTTCGCCTTCAGTCCCGTGCCGATGAATCCTACCAGGACAAGCACCGCCAGTCCCATAAGAGACCATATGGCCAGCTTCTCAATCAGGTTATGCCCTTCAAGAGCGCGGCCCAGCAGGGTGCTCCCCAGGGCAAGCCCCGGAAAGAGCAGGGCCGCCGGCGCAAAGAGCAGCAAAGCCGAGCCTGGAGGAATCCAGGTGAGTATCCCCAGCGTGCCGGCCAGCGCAAAGCATCCGAGGACCGAAGCTGCCAGCCTGGTGTGCTCTGTCATTTCCCTTCTCACCTCCCGCATCATTCGT
>JAUXGG010000039.1 GCA_030622265.1 Candidatus Eiseniibacteriota bacterium | reverse complement strand
GACGGCCGGGGTCACCGAACCCGGGGACGGCACGGTGTCAAGCGGCCGACCTGCCCTGCGGCAGAATCACCCAAACCCATTCAGTTTGTCTACAACCATCTGCTTCGACCTGGCAGCACGCACGCTGTCGAGACTCGTTGTCTACAACATTCGGGGTCAGGTCGTACGTCGACTCGTTGGTGAGTCACTGCCGGAGGGTTCGCATCGCGTCCTCTGGGACGGCCGCAATGACGCGGGAGAAGATCTGAAGTCGGGGGTGTACTTCGTCAAGCTGGAAGCCGGCGGAGTCTCCACCACCAAGAAGGTGATTCTCACGAGGTGATATGGAGCGGTCGGCGTCAGATCGGCCGCTCGGTGCAGTCCGTGCGTGACCTGTACTAAGCCGTAAGGGCAAGGGCATCCCACAAAACCACGCTTTCAGACATTTGTCCGGGGAGCCACTCCCCCATCTGACAGCGTGCTCCATCAGGCTCCGTGGCCGGCCATACCTCAGAAGGGCGCCCCTACGAGGCGATCTTCAGGGTATCTTCAGTCAGGATGGCCTTGTGGAGTACAAGCCTGAGGAGCTCCTTCTGCTTATGGGGCGGAATGTGGTCAAACATCCGGATGAAGTTGCTGAGGGCAAGCCTGACCAGCTCGGCATCGACCACCTTCCGTTCTATCTCCCGGATCGCTAGATCCAGGGATTCTATCCCATCCTCCAAATCCTTCCTGCGCCTGCCCGGTTGCTCAAATCTGTCTCTAAGAAACACTGCACTATCATCAGTGGCTACGCTCGACTGACATGACGCCCTGAAACGAGACCAGTTTCTGCCTAAGAGATCCGGTAGAATTCTGGTCTGGAAAGGGGGCATTTCTATGGCCAAGCGGATTCCTGTGGAGAAGGTGATCCAGATACTTCGGGAAGTGGAGGTGTTTCAGAGTGAGGGCAGCACGGTAGGTGAGGCCTGCCGGAAGTTGGGAGGCTCAGGCGCTTCTGGAGCGGTGGGGCAGGGAGTACAACACAGTCAGGCCAGATAGTGCTCTGGGACACCGACCGCCGGCACCGGAGATGGTCTCGGAGGATAACGAGGGCGCGGATCGAAGCTCTTCGGACAGCTCCGGTGATTGAACAAGTGTATAGCTATGTGGTATCGTGATACGGGGGTGTCAAGATGAATTACGAAGGAAAGGCCTTAACCATCGCAGGGTCCGACTCGGGAGGTGGAGCAGGCATACAGGCTGATTTGAAGACCTTCCAGGCTTTCGGCGTGTTTGGAATGTCCGCCGTGACTTCCGTAACCGCGCAGAACACACTGGGGGTACGCGCCACCCACGACATACCCGCCGAAATTGTGGGAGAGCAGATCGACGCCGTCATGGAAGACATTGGGGCCGACGGTGTAAAGACGGGAATGGTCTCCAGTGAAGAGATCATACATGTAATAGCGGACAGGGTCGAAAAATACGGTATAAGCAATCTGGTGGTGGACCCCGTTATGGTCGCGGAAAGCGGCGACCGTCTATTGCGCGAGGACGCCGAGATGTCTGTGGCGGAAGTTCTGCTGCCTTTGTCTTTTCTTGTCACTCCCAATGCATTCGAAGCGGGAATAATCAGCGGCACCACGGTGGAAGACATCGAAGACGCCAAGAAGGCCGCAGAGATCATTTGGGAAATGGGGCCCGAGTTTGTGCTTGTAAAAGGAGGCCATATCCAAGGGCAGGAAGCTGTGGATATTCTGTTCGACGGAAAAGGCTTCCGGTATTTTAGGACGGAGAAAATCGACACGGCTAATAAGCACGGAACAGGATGCACATTTTCCGCTGCCATAACCGCTTGTCTTTCGAAGGGGATGAGCGTAGACAACTCCATCGAAACTGCCAAAGACTACGTCACCAGGGCGATACAGGATGCCCCGGGTAATATTGGGAAGGGAAGCGGTCCTGTTTATCACAAAGCCGAAGTCCTTAAGCCGTCCGCTTTTGAAGAAGAGGCGGAAGACTTCGACGCCTGGTTTGACAAGAACAGGGTGGTTTTTCAATCGGAGCTGCTGGCGGAAAAGCACTTCTTGGAAAACCCTGAAAATGCTGTGAGTATCGGCGTGGGTAGCGGGTTGTTCGCTTCCAGGCTGGGAATCAAGTACGGCGTTGAACCGGCGAAGGGGATGGCCGATCTGGCCAGAAGACGAGGGCTCGAAGTGAAGTGTGGGTCGGCCGAGAACGTGCCGTACGCCGACGGGCGTTTTGATACAGTGCTTATGAGCACTATTCTAAGTTATGTGAAGGATCCCCAGCGGGCGGTCGACGAGGCGTTTAGAATTCTCAAGCCCGGAGGTCACGTGGTGGTTTCTTTTCTGACCAGGGAGGGATCCTACGCTATGATGTACGATCTGGCTTATCTCAGGGGCCGGCATGACCCGGGGATTTCACCGAAGCACCCCTACCCCGTAAAATTCATAAGGGGAACCCACTGGCATTCAACCGGCGAAGTCACCGCCTTGCTTCAAAACGCAGGATTTGCAGACCTCGAGTATGTGCAAACCCTGACCAGACACCCCAGGTATACCGATGACGAGGTTGAGAAGCCGTCGCCGGGCTACAAGACAGGTGATTTCATTGTGGTTCGGGGGAAGAAACCATGAAGACCGTTGAGAGACTCAGAAAAGATTCCGACACCGTCTGGAGAAGCATAATCGATCACCCGTTCGTCGTAAATCTGTGCACTGGAGACCTGCCTCTTGATAAGTTCACGTTCTATATCCTGCAGGACTACCACTACCTTACAACGGCCATGAAAAACTTCGGCGTTATCGCCTCCAGGGCCGACTCGGTGGAAGATCTGAGAGAGGTTGTCGACATACTTCACCTTGAGGCGACGAGTGAATTCGAGGGTTATGCTGATTTCCTCGGGCGACTGGGGCACACCGTGGAGGATGCCTCAGAAACAGAGCCGATTCCGGTAAGTGTTTCCTACAGCAGCTTCCTTCTGGCCACAAGCTCCACCCGGTCCTTCCCGGAATCCATAACATCGGTTCTTCCCTGTTTCTGGTCCTATGCGGAGATCGCGTCTCATCACAAAGACAGGTTGAGCGCCAACCCCAACAGGCTTTACAGAGACTGGGCCGGTGTATATCTGAGCGATTCCTACCTCAGCTTGGTCGAAAAGCTGAAAGAAATGGTCGACAGGGCGGGGGAAGGATTTCCATACGACAAGCTCAAAGAAGTATTCATCACCGCCAGCAGGTACGAGTACATGTTCTGGGACGCAGTAAACAAGGTGGAGAAGTGGCCGGTGTAGTAGATATCCTGCCTGAACCTCCGGGGTGGATCAATCTTATTGAAACCGCTCGAGCCTGCCGTTATTCTATGTGCAGCACAGATTTAATTGTGTCCTCGATGGCGTCCTTGGGCAAAGCTCCCACGGCCATCTGGGGCTTGCCATCCTTGGGGACGAAAAGTATGCTGGGAATGCTGCGGATACCAAAAGCCGCCGCTAATTCCTGTTCAGAGGCGGTGTCTATTCTGTATATGTTTATTCTGCCCTCATACTCTTCCGCAAGTTCCTCCAGGACCGGCTCCACCATCTTGCAGGGGCCGCACCAGTCGGCGTAAAAGTCGATGATGCAGGGCAGCTCCCCCTCAAATTTCCACTGCTTGTTTTCTTCGAAATTGAATACCTTCTCAAGAAAACTTTCTTTGGTAAGACCTTCCAACATCTATCCTCCCGGACATTAACCTTCGTTGAAAATCTCAGGCATATTTACCCACATGATATTAAACTCCGGTCACTATGTCAAACGAGGGCAACTCCAAGTCATCTTGCGAATTCCTATTACCGCGAGAGAAAATCCGAACGTCTTCCTTTTTCGCCGCCTGTTGTGTAATATCTATATCGTTGTGAAATATACGGATTGCCGTGGATTGCAGACGGACTCGAATTGACTATGAAGATCATAGCCGACCGGGACATTCCGCTGGTTAAAGAGGTGTTTTCACACCTGGGCACGGTGGAAGTGGTCGCGGGAAGAAGGATCACCGCGGGGCTTGTCCGCGATGCGGATATCTTGTTGGTGCGGTCTGTCACAAAGATTAACGAAGCCCTTTTGTCCGGTTCATCAGTGCGGTTCGTCGCCACGTCGACTATCGGGACCGATCACATCGACAGAGAGTACCTTGATACCCGTCAGATCGGATTCGCGTATGCACCGGCGTCGAATGCACAATCTGTTGCCGAATATGTCTGTGCGGCACTGGTCTATTGCAGTCACAAATACTCTTTCGATTTGAAAAGCAAAGTCCTAGGGATTATCGGTGTGGGGAATATAGGCAAGCGCGTGCTTCACATGGCACGTGTTCTGGGAATGCAGTGCCTGTGTAATGATCCACCTCGTGCGCGCAAGGAAGATCCCGGCGACTTTGTCCCATTGGATATACTGCTCCCGGACGCCGATATTGTTACAATCCACGTGCCCTTGATACATGAAGGGCCTGATGCGACACTGCGGATGGTCGATGAGACATTCTTGAGGAGGATCAAAACCGGTGCTCTTCTGTTCAATACCAGCCGCGGAAAGATCGTCGATGAGTTGACCCTGAAGAAGATGAGAGGAAAACTGGGCGGATTGGTGTTGGATGTCTGGGAGAATGAGCCGTCAGTTGATACCGACCTTCTGGCGATGACCGATTGTGGAACGCCGCATATTGCAGGGTACTCCTGTGACGGGAAAGTCAATGGTGTCGGAATGGTCTATGACGCAGTATGTGACTTTCTTGGGCGAGAACCGCGCTGGAGACCATCCGACTATCTCGATACGATACCGATGTGTGAGTTAAGCCTTTCATCGCCACGCGCTGATCCACTGAGCGATTCGATACTACAGGCATATCCGATTGGGCGGGATGTCGCCCATATGTGCGAACTTGCCGGTCTGCGTGCTGAAGAGCGAGGAGCGTATTTCACCCGGCTGAGAGAGAATTATCCCCGACGTTTGGAATTCAACCACTTTTCTGTTGATACCTGTGTGGATGACGGTGTGATGCTTCCCGATTCCGCCCGGCAAGATCTGGCCAGACTGGGATTTCACCTGAGATAGAGCAAGATCTTGAGAAGAGATGGCCGGCAGAATGATAGACAAAATGATGTAGCTGCTGCCCGGCTTACTTCCCCGGGCCGGTAGCGACTGGACCCCGGTGAATGCGCTCGTCAGTGAGGGAAAACTCACGGTCACAGAATACAAGAACAATAAGTACTTCCTCAGGAGCCTGCCTCGCAAGCAAAGGACATAGTTGACCGTCTTAATTCGATTTGCTCGATGGGTACCAGATATGGGTGGGCCTTCCGATTCAGTTGCGCTGGGGGTGCTCTCCCGGTAGAATAGAACAGTTGGGGAACGCTACATGTGATGTCATATCATGGCGAAACCGAACCAAGAGTCCTGCGGCGCTCGACCGGTAGCCGAGATTGAAGACCAAGAAAGAGGCCAACCAAGGACAACAGAATAGTCCACGGTGCTTATTGCGGTTAGGCCCGGTGGTTTTTTGGGTGCCACCGGACACCCGGGCGCTTCCATAACCCTCTGCCGAAGGAGCGTATTAAACATGCCTTGGGTAAAAGACAAGATGTGTGTGGGCTGCGGTGTGTGTGTTGAAGAGTGTTGTGCCGATGCCATATCGATGAGTGAGGGAATCGCATTCATAGACGACGCTAGGTGCATACGATGCGGGGTTTGCCACGATGTGTGCGCAGAGGATGCGATTCGTCATGACGGAGAGAGAATACCGCAGGAAGTTGAATCCAACCTGGCTTGGATAAAAGGTTTCCTAGAACACCAGTATTATTCGGGTAACACAAAGAAACAAAAGGAACTCATTGGACGGATGAAACGCTACTTTCACAAGGAACGTAAGGTTGCTGAGAAAACCATAGAACAGCTTGATACGTGGATGACCGCGGAACACGGAAGTTGAACTTATACTTCTGACGCATCACGCATTCCCACCCTGACCCGCCCCCTGTGACGGCACAACTTAGCTCTATAGTTTTTCAAGCACCGGAGTTATCTGAAGAGCCCCGATTCTTGCGTTCATCGCCGGCCATGCCCACATCTCCGCGGCCGGCGGTCGGTACCCCGGCGCGCTATGGGGCCTGATCGCATTATCCAACGATAGATCTGCCACCAACTTGTTAAGCCGTTCGTATTCTTTCTTCCAACGGTAGTACGTGTGCTCGGAAACCCCGAGGTTCCGGCACGTCCCCTCAACGGTTATTCGCTTGCCGACAGAAATATCCCCTCTCCAAACTAGAATTCTAACAAGACCCCGAGTCAGATGCTGATCTCGTTTCGGGGGGGGCAGGCGAACTATACTCTGTTGTCGTCTCTTCGCCTCTGGATAAGGTCGAGTTCTTCGCGCACAGTGCGAACCGAAAATCCGGAACGCCTTTGCAGCTCTCGTACATGAAGTTCTCTTTCAGAGCCGTCGAAGGTAAACCTTGGTATCTCGGCTCGCGCCCCCGAAGAGAGAGCCTCGGACAAGATCTTCATAATGAGTGCTTACACCACACAATTGAGGGGTATTACGATTCATTTCGCTTCCGACTGGCTGTTAGGCTCCGAGGTTTGCTTAAGCGGCAGCGTGGGCGCAACGGTCCTCGGCTGCTCCCCACTAGATTGCTTGGTCTTAAGGAGAAGACTATCCCACAGAACTGCGGTCTCAAATGGCAGCCCGGGGAGCCACTTCAATATATGTGGAGAGCTTCCACGGGGAGATCTTCGACACGTTGTCGGAGGCGCAGGAGCTTCCGGAGCAGCGCCTTAGGGAGCACAGCGCGGTCAGGCCACACAGTGCTCTGGGGTACCGCCCCGCCGGCACCGGAGGCGTGGTCCTGGCTGGTGACGAAGGCGCTGATCGGGGCTCTTCGGGTGCCTGCGGTGCTTGAAAAACTGTATAGCGAGGCGATGTCACTATCGGCGGCAGGTCACCGGCGGTCCACATACGTCAAACGAAGCAAAGACACCTCGCGAAGAAACTGTAAAGCCACTCTGCCGAAAGGAAGCACTTCTCACCGCAGGTATAGAATATCGTTGATCCCGCGTGTCGCAGACCTTGGTGCGTCAGTCTCCGAACAGGGTCTTGATCCACCCCCAGGCAGCAGCCTCGTTAGCGAGCAGTTCTGCCCCCACACCTGTGAGATTCACGTCGCCGCAAGCAGAAGACCCTGTCGCCACCGTGCAAACATGAGTTCCATTGCTTGTCGGCTCAAAGCGCACTGTCACAGTAACCGACTCGCCGGCACCAAGGCTGTATGAACCCCCACCAGAGACTATGCTATAATGATCGCAGGTCTCACCCACACTGCCCCTAAGCTGCCCAGTACCTATGTTCTCTATCGTGAATGTCGCGTCCTCATGACTGCCAACCGTCACCGTCCCAAAATCCAAGGCAGTCGGCGTCACCTGGCACCTCGGCGCCAGCTGCCCATATGCCAAAGACGCGGAGAGCGCAACGATGAGAATTACCACGTAAACTACCTGATACCGCATAAAACCTTTCTTCCCTCCTCCAAGTTCAGCTCCGATGACGCAGATCCATCCGGCGTTCACAGAGATTGGTGGCTCCCTCCACTCCTACTACGAAACCATTCTAGCAGATCTTTGGCGAAATGTCAAGTGCTTTATTCGTTATATAGGAAATAGGTGGAGACATTATGACCCCTTGGGGTGGTTAGGTCGGGTGCCTTCGGGGATAGAGCCCGGGAGGTTCTTCAAAGGCTGGCTGAGAGTGCTGGAAAGGTGGTACAGCCTGGTCATGTAGTGGAGGCGGTGCAGGATGATAAGGGATCTGGTGATAGGGAGCAAATACAGAATGATTCCTACTTCCGCACTCCGGAGTGTCCGCCTTCAGCAAGAAGTAGGGTCGGAGGGGTACGTCCACGCTGCACTTCGACGGTGATTAAGGAGAGTGAAAGTGACAACCTACATATGCTCTGGCAATCTGTTTTGTCAGAATGGCAAGTGACTCGACAGCTTTCTTGCTTGATCGGGTTAGAGTAGCCACTTAAATGTTAAAGGTAGAACTTCTCGTGTGAGGGTCTGCGCCTCTTTCCTGGCAATATCGAGGGTGTAATCGATTGAGACCCTGGAGCGGTTAACACTGACCCTCTCAATCTCCTTCTAAAACGGCCCATGTTATGGTATAATGGGCCCGGGTGTGAGCGCCAAGGTGTGGGACAGGATGGAGATCTCACGCACCTATGTACAAAACCGGTGGACACAGGTCCGGATTTCGGCCACGGAGGTACTGATATGAGAAACGTTACCCTGGGGGTAGCATTGCTGCTGATTCTGGCGACAGCCGCTGGTGCCAGCGCGGAACCGTATGCTGTTGTAATCAGAGATTCAATCCTGGTGAAGCTCAATTGGGCTGAAGTCGTGGATACCCTGGTGGCCAAGTATGATGCCGACGTATTCACCTACAATTCGAGCGTGTGGGAGGTGCAGGCGGACCTTTCGGCGTACTCGCCGCATTACGTTTGCTTTGTGATGAGGTGTTTTGAGGTGACGTCATCGTTTGTGGCCGACGTGTGGCAGCTAACCAGAGATATCGATGATGATATCTATGGTGATGCCGTCTGGGGAATCGTCACGGGATACGACTCGGAAGATGCCGTGAGGCTTGTGAGCGGGGACAGGACCTTCAGGGTGAAGACCGTTCTCGGGGGCACAATGAGCTGTGACCTGACCCATTATCCTCAGGCTACGGCTACCAGCGAGGGGACCTACAATTACTACAAGGTCAAGCACCTGGACGGCACCGTTGAGGAGAGGTGGGATGGCCCCACGGATCGCACCGAATGGCTGGTATCCTGCGTAAACGCGGACAGCATCGATATGTTCATAACAAGCGGTCACGCGAGCAGTGATGACTGGCAGCTTCATTATCCCGATGCCGGCCAGGAGGGCTTCTTCAGGTCGCTGGCCGGGCAGGTCTATGGTGATCCTCATACGGGAGACAACATAAACATCAACTCGGTAAATCCCAAGATATACTTCGGTCTCGGGAACTGCCTCATCGGCAAGATAATGACTAAGAGCTCGATGGCGCCTTGCTGGATACATACCGGAGGCGCATACCTTTACACGGGGTATGTGATCACCGAGGGTCCCGACAGTTATCAGCACGGTGCCACCAAGGCCTTCTTCGCACTCCAGGCTCATTACACATGGCCGGAGGCTTTCTTCCTCGGCAATCAGAATCTTCTCTTCGACATCGAGAACTCCACACCCGGCGCGAATCCTCCGGACAGGGACGGCTCAGTGCTTTATGGAGACCCGGCT
>JAUXGG010000071.1 GCA_030622265.1 Candidatus Eiseniibacteriota bacterium | reverse complement strand
TATCAAGGAAGGGAATGAGATAATGCGGAGTCTACGGCCTCCCTCCAGGGGGGCCCTGGTTTTTCTCATACTTATCTTTGCCGCAGGCGCTCTCCACTGGGTTTTCTTCCTCAACTCCGGGAACATGTCCTTCAAGGTGCATGACTGGGCAAAGGAATTCGTTTACTACTCGGTCCTGAAGCAGGCAATGGAATCCGGCCGGCTTCCCTTTCACATCCCACTGGCGTTCCACGAAACCCAGAGGTTTCTCGCCCTGCCCGAGATCAACATGTCGCCCCAGGTATTTCTCCTTCCCTTGATGGACGTGGGGACTTTCGTGCTCGTGAACACGCTGATCATGTATACGATAGGATTTGCCGGGTGCCTGATGATCCGGAGCAGGTACGGGCTTTCCCCGGTGGCATTCTCCGTACTCTTCATGCTCTTCAATTTCAACGGCCATATTACGGCCCATATGGGTGTGGGCCACTCGATGTGGACCGCGTATTTCCTGCTTCCCTTCTTCTTCCTCTACACGCTTAACATCACCGAGCGAAAAGACCGGGGAGGATCCGCGATCAAGCTGGGCTTCGTGCTCTTTGTGATGATACTCCAGGGTGGGTTTCACATTTTCGCGTGGGCGATGGCGTTTCTTGCCCTGCTCGCGATCTTCAACTGGAAACTGGTGAAACCTGTCCTCCTTGCAGCCGTTTCGGGCCTCGCGCTCTCGGCCTTCCGCCTGATACCGGCAGCTTTCGCACTTGCGGGAAAGAAGGAGAAGTTCATCTGGTCATATCCGACCGTGCGCGACCTCCTCGACGCACTTGTCACCATAAGGCAGCAAACGCCGGACAGGCTGAAGCCATGGGGAACCACGGGCTGGTGGGAATATGATATCTACATAGGCATCCTGGGTTTGGCGCTCGTGGCCTATTTCGGCATCTACCTGAGGTTCCGGAAGAGGCCCGAACTTGAGGACTGCCGTTTCAGGGCACTGGACCTGCCGCTCCTCACCCTTGCGGTCTTCTCCATCAGCTACTTCCATGCCTTCCTTACCAGGATCCCCGTGCCGCTCTTAAGATCGCAGAGGGTCGCCACCAGGTTCATCATCATCCCCGTGGTCTTGCTGGCATTCATCGCCGCGATCAGGCTGCAGAGAACCCTGGGGACAGCCCGGCGATCTGTGAAGTTCTATGTGGCTGCGATTATCGGCCTCGCGGTGATGGCGCTGTCCTTCGCGGATCATTCGTTCATCTGGTCGGTATTCAGGCTGCAGAGAATCTACAGGGATAAGGTGGTGGACCTCACCGTCCCCGGCATGATAGCAGTGTCAGATAGCTCCTATGCGAATATGCTGCTGCTAGGCGGGATTATCTCGCTGGCGTCATTCGCCGGCCTGGTATACCTCGCGGTTCGCAGGAGGAAGCCTGCACGGGCGAGCGGCTAGCGGGGGCCACCGGCTGTCTCTCACCCCCAGATAGACCCTGAGCAGGAAGAGTGCCGGCTATTCGGACGTCCCCGCACCAACAGGGCTGCTCTCGGACGCCTTGTCGATGTCGATGATCAGCGATCCCTCGATGTATTCACGCGTTTCGTACTTGGTTATGGACTGGAGCTTCCGCGTCACCGTGATCATGCTTTCCACGGCCTCGAACATCTTGGTCACCTGGTCATACTCCTGGCCTTCGCACCGGAGTTCCTTCATCAGAAGCTCGCAATAGCCCGAGATTACCTGCATGGGCTGATTGAACTCATGGCATGTGGCTCCCGCCATTTCAAGGACGCCCCGGAGCTTCTCCCTGTGCATCAGCTCCGACTGCATCTCGATGATGCGCCTCCCGGCACGTATCCGCACCTTAAGCTCGTGAGGGTTGAAGGGCTTGGTGACATAGTCGTCCGCACCGGCTTCGATTCCCTCCACGATATCGCGCTTGCGGTCCCTTCCGGTGAGAAGGATGATATAGGTGTATCCGCGGCGTCTCTGCTTACGTATCTCTCTGCATACCTCCACCCCGTTCATGCCGGGCATCATCCAGTTGAGGATGGCCAGGTTCGGCGAATCTTCGCGGTGAAATGCCTGCCAGGCCTCGGCGCCATTGGCGCAGCTTAAGACCTCGTAACCCCACGATGTCAGTTTCCGTTCCAGCAGCCGCCTGGATATGCGATCATCCTCGGCTATGAGAATCCTCATTCTGTTTCCCTCCCAAGTGCAGACAGTACAGGCTTGAGCCTGGTAATTTCCTCTTCCAGTTTCTTGTAGGCTTGCTCGGCATAACGCATCTCGCTATCACGGCCGACCTGCTCCACTCTGAGAGCAGCATCGAAGGCCGGCTGCGCGGCGAAGTTGCCGACAGAACCCTTTATGGTATGCGCGGCACGTTCAAGGGCTCTACCGTCGCCACGATTCAGGGCTTCCTTCATCTGGAACATCAGTACGGAGCTTTCTTCCAGGAACATCCCCGCGATCTCCTTCAGGAGATCTACATCACCTTCGAGGTGGCTGACCGCAGCGTCCCAATCAACCACGGGGGTTGTAGTATCGTCCTCGGGCATGGAATCGTCTGATCTTCCGTCGGTGGGCGTCAGCCCCTCGATCGCGTCGAAGAGCTCGTTGGCCCGAAGCGGCTTGGATACATATGCGTCCATCCCCGAATTGAGGCACCGGTCCCGGTCGCCCTTCATGGCATGGGCGGTCATCGCGATAATCGGAATGTGGTCATCCGTACCTTCCTCGCGGGAACGGATGGCCTTGGTTGCTTCGAAGCCATCCATTTCGGGCATCTGCACGTTCATGAGGATGAGGTCAACCACCTGCGTGTTGAGCGCGGCCATGGCCTCCCTTCCGTTCAAGGCCGGTACCACCGTATGCCCACGCTTCTCAAGTAACTGCGTAACCAGCTTCAGGTTGACTCTGCTGTCTTCGGCGACCAGCACCCGGAGGCTTCGCCGGTGCTCGCGCAGGTAATGCTTGGTGATAAGGTCCTGCTTCACCCCATCATTGATCGGCCTTCCCAAGGCTATCATGATCGCGTCCCAGAGATCCGATTTCTTCACAGGTTTCATCAGATAACCCGAAACCCCAAGATCCCTGCAGTGCGCCCCATCACCGGCCTTGCCGGCGGATGTGAGCATTATAGTGGTCGGCAGAGGAAGATCCTCCCTCTGCCTGATCTTCTTCACCAGGGCGAACCCATCCATCTCCGGCATTCGGGTATCGACGATGGCCATAGCGAATGACTCGCCTGCGGCGGCAGCCGTCTCGAGTGTCGCAATAGCCTCAAAGCCGTTGCTGACTACCGTGGGTTCCATCTTCCATCCCCTCGCCATCTCGGTTAGGAGTCTCCTGCTCGTGGAGTTATCGTCCACAATCAAAACAGGCAAGCCCTTGACGTCTACCGCGCCGGGGGATGCAACCTCAAGAACCGGCATGGCCTGGACCTTGAGTGACAGGGTGAAGTAGAAGGTGCTCCCCTTGCCGATCACGCTTTCCACGCCGACGCTACCACCCATCATCTCCGCGAACCGCTTGACTATCGCCAGCCCGAGGCCGGTTCCGCCATACTTTCGGGTGGTGGATCCATCCACCTGGGTGAACCTGTCGAAGATGATCCCGAGACGGTTCTCCGGTATCCCGATCCCGGTGTCTCTCACCTCGAACCTGATCAAGGCCACTCCATCGACCTCGCGGAGCAGTCTTGCCTCTACCGTTACCTCGCCGTGGTCGGTGAACTTGATCGCGTTACCAGCCAGGTTGATCAGCATCTGCCGTATCCTGCTCGGGTCCCCCGTGAGCCTCGTGGGAACCTCGTGATCAACCAGGCACGTCAGCTCGAGGCTCTTTTCCGCGGCTCGCTGTCCAAGCACGTCTCCGATGCCCTCGACCACGCTCAACAGGTCAAAGTCGATGTTTTCGAGTTCGATCTTGCCTGCCTCGATCTTGGAGAAGTCGAGAATGTCATTTATAACGCTAAGCAGGGCGGTGCCGCTGCTGTAGATGGTCTGCACAAAGTCCCGCTGCTCCTTCTTCAGGGTCTTGTCTTCCATAAGGAGCTGGGAAAAGCCCAGGATGCCGTTGAGCGGAGTGCGGATCTCGTGACTCATCATCGCCAAGAATTCACTCTTGGCAGCACTGGCCGTCTTGGCCTGCTCCGTCATCTCATTGGCATAGGCTGTGGCCTCTTCCAGGCTGCGGTTGGTTTCCCTCAACTTGTCGTTCGCGTCTTCCGCTGCTTCCTTGGCGCTTTTCAGTTCCTCCTCGAACCTCTTTCGTTCGGTGATATCCTGTGCGACGCACACCAGGCCATCGAAGACGTCGTCGTCATTACGCATCACCGAGCTCGAGAACAGCATGGGAATCTCACGTCCATCCTTGGCCACGTAGATCTTTTCGGTGTTGCTCACGAATCCCGCTTCTATGAGGTCCTCAACAGTTTTCCCGTCAGATGAGTCTTCACGCAGAATGACGCCGAACGGAGAATCCTCCAGGTCCTGCTGCTTGTAGCCGAGGAGTTTCAGGATAGCCTGGTTCGCCTTGCGGATCGTACCGTCCTCACCGACAATCACCAGCGTGTCGTTCATCGAACTTATGATGTTCTCCACGAAACGCTTGGACACCGTTGTCTGTATCAGCCCCTCCGTCATCTCATTGAAGGAAACGACAAGGTCACTGACCTCATCGCGGACCGATGATGGGACATCTATCCGGTGCTCGAACTTGCCTCTCGCCACCTTCGCGGCGGCCTCAGACAGTGACTTTATCTGGGAAACGATTTTCCTGATGAACGCGATCAATGATATGAGGATCACGACCAGGGCCAGCACACCGCTCACGAACGCCTTGAGCCATTGTTCCTGGGCCTCCGTGGCCGTTCCGGAAAGTGACAGGGCCACCTGCCTTGCTCTCAAGATCGCAATGTGGTTGAGGTCCCCGAGCAGGCCCTTCTCCATCAGCGTTATGTCCTTCGAGCGCTCCGCGAGGTCCTCCGCCGCGGGACCGTCGAGGCCTTCACCCTTCTCCCGGTACTCAGCGGCCACGCCGATGTAATCCACCGCGGCCGCGTGGTATTCGACGAAATCCACCGAGATATCCCGTAATTGACTGGGTGCGGCCTGGGGCAGTGTCCGTGCCAGCCTCTCGGCGTGGATGAGAAAGATGTCCTTAGGCCTTTGGACATCGGCCAGGATCTCGGGGTCGGCGGACATCATCGCCTCATCGAATAGCCGTGAGATCTCTTTGAAACTATCGATGAGACGATAAGCCTCGGTATGCTGCTGAATCGCCAAGAACTCGATCTCGCGCAGTTGCATCGCGACTATTCGCGAGCTGTTGTAGCTCATTGCCGTGACAACAGCCAACGCCGCAATGAAACCGAGCAGCAGGAGTCCGAACTTCGCCTTCAGAGGAAAACGAAAACCTGTCATTATATCACTCCTTGCCCTAACTGGGCAGATGTCTGATCACAAGTCATCGCGGGGTCTTAAGTGCCTATCTTCCGGATGATCCCAACCCTGGCCATGGCATCCCGATCCCTTGGTAGCGCGTCCGGGCAATCTTGCCCAGATCCACCTCCAGATGTTTTGTGCCTTGCCATGGATATATCGGCAGAATGGAGGTGGCGGCATAGCTATTTTAGGTGGCGGCCGGCACCCGGGAAGACCCCCGCCTGTGTGGGCCTAACTCTGTCGGGGAGTGCGGGTTACCGGTGCGGGCCAATCTTCATTCAAGGAGTGCCGGAGGGTTCAGCGAGCGACCTGTCGGATAGCCCGTAGAGCGACCACACCAGCCTGTCGAGCCGGGGCATCAGATTGGCGGGAGCACCATCGGGGTCTGCAGCATTCTCTATCCGCCGCACGAGTTCCTCGACCTCGCTTACCCTCGACCGGTTCGCTCCGAGCCGGGGATCAGGAACCGGCAGACTGCGCAACAGCCCGACTTTGACCTGGGGAAAAGTCCGCTGTCTTGATTCGAAGGACCAAGCCCGGTAGAGAAACCCCGCAGCCGCGGAGTTGAGAACACCGAGGAGGTATTCGACCGAAAAGTCCTCCGGGACCTTGAGCGCCAGGATGCTGTTCCTGAAATGACAGCGGAAGACATGCCGGGTGGCAACCGGTCTGGAAGCGGTCTGTCTGAGAATAATGTCGGTACTCTGATAAACCTCTTCCGCGGAAACCCTGAAGTATTCTCCCGTCCCCGGTCTGTAGGACAGATCCAGCCATCGCCGGGGCTTTTCACACCTGAAGGGGTGGATCTGCCTGCCTTCTAAGAGCGGCACAGAACCGCCGGCGGGCCGGACGAGAACCAGTTTCCGCGCGACGTTCCCGGTGTGCACACCGGGGTCGCTGAACTCCTTGAGGACTGTATGGACCGCAGACATTTGATGAAATACCTCTCGCGATGGCGAGGTGAACCACTCTTGCCCGGGGAGAGCTGCGAACCTGGCCACGCTCCCTTCCTCGTCAATCATCACAGTGTCACATGCTGCCGCGTCCCTTGCCGAAGCAGTCTGTACCTCCGTGTCCCGCGATTCCGTGGCGCCCGGCAACCTATCCTGTGCATTCACATCCCAACCTGAGGGCTGCCTGGATTTCCGTACTATGAAAGTAAGGGCCGGCGAAGTCACGCCCACAAAGACATCTTCCCCCCAGTATCTGGCCTCGAGCAAGTGGCCTTGTTCGAGCATCCGTCGCCGGAGTGCTCCGTACCCCTTGAGATGGCCTACCTGGTCGGGAACCACCATCGAGACCAGTCCTGACGTCTTCGCCAGCTCCACGGATTTCAGCATGAACAGACCATGCATGGTCAGCCACCCACCAGGTTTGCTTTTGGAGTCCAGGTGCTTTATCCACTCATTCCCCCGGGGCTTCTGCCGGCCGGAGAAGGAAAGATACGGCGGGTTGCCGATCACGGCATCGAACCCCTTCGAAGCATCCGGAAACTCCTCCACCCAGTGAAACCGGTGCAGCGAATTTCCACACCTCAGATGTCTCGCCGCCACACTCAATGGAGTGCCGGGATCTGAGGCGAACAACCACAGTGAGAGACCTGCCAGCTCCACAGCCATGGGATCAAGGTCGACTCCGTAGATGCATCGCTCGGCCACGATCCTCCTGTACTTATCCAGTGCGCAGGCTCGTTCCGGCTCATCGTCCTTAAGCCTGCCGTCGCGCACCAGCGCGGCCACACAGGCGCGGGCCAGGTACTCGGCGGAGGCAAGAAGGAAATGGCCCGATCCCGAGGCCGGGTCAAGAACCTTGAGGTTTAAGATCGATGCTACAGAGAGCGGCTCTTCTGCCGGGTACGCGCGGTCACCACCTCCACCCACCAGGCGGTCGAGCGTGCCCGAGACTATGTACTGCACGATGACATCAGGGGTATAGTACATGCCCGCGGCTTTC
>JAUXGG010000164.1 GCA_030622265.1 Candidatus Eiseniibacteriota bacterium | reverse complement strand
TAGGGATCGCCGAGAAAGCGGCTGAGAAGAGAAAAGCCGCATGCATATCGGTGTCCGCGAAGCTGGAAACCGAGATTGGCGAGCTCTCGGCCGAGGAGGGCGCGGCCATGCTGAAGGAGATGGGCTTTGCCGAGGGGGCCCTAAAAAGGTTTGTAAGAGCTTGCTATGATCTTCTTCAAGTGATAACATTCTTTACGATCAAGGGTGAGGAGACGAGGGGGTGGACGGTGAGGCGGGGTACGAATGTGAGGGATGCGGCGGGGAAGATTCACTCTGATATGCGGGACAAATTCATCTGTGCCGAGGTTGTCTCCTATGATGATTTCATCTCCTGCGGAGGACTGGCGGGGGTGAAGCACAAGGGACTTGTTCGTACCGAAGGAAAAGACTACGTAGTCAGCGATGGAGATGTAGTGCTGGTCAGGTTTGGCAAGTGAAGGGGGAGTAGGATGCGTGATTATGAGACTGTTTTCATTCTTGATCCCAACCTCGAGGAAGATGATATCAAGAATGAGATAGGCAAGGTTGAGAATTCCATTGCCAGTCTCAACGGGGAGATTACCAGCGTTGAGCCCGGGGGTAAGCGAAGGCTTACTTACGAGATCAAAGGGCACAAGGAAGGCTATTACACCCTGATACGTTTCAGGTCTGAACCTGCGTCGATCTCGGAAATCGAGAGGGCTTACAAGCTCAACGAGAAGGTCATCAGGCACATTATCGTGCACAGTGTTCAGAAAGTGGTACCGCCTTCTGAGAAAGAACAGCAGGCGGAGGCCTAGCGGAGTCCGGTTCTGCTTCTGGTAACAGGGGGGTTGAGATGGCGGACGTTAAACTGGCTGTGGTTAACAAGGTGATGTTAACTGGAAGACTGACCAGGGATCCTGAACTGCGGTATACACCGAGCGGCACCGCGGTGTCGTCGTTTTCTATAGCATCAAGCAGGAGCTACAAGGGGCAGGACGGCGAGTGGAAGCAGCAGGTGGCGTTCGTTAATGCTGTCGCCTGGACCAAGCTCGCGGTCCTGGTTAACGAGTATCTTAAGAAAGGCAGCGCCGTCTATGTCGAAGGCAGGCTGCACAGCCGGAGCTGGGAAACCGAGGACGGCCAGCGAAGGAGCGCTCTTGAGATAGTGGCAGAGCGCGTCCAGTTTCTTGACCGCATTTCCAAGCCCGAGGTCACCGAGGAGGAGTTCGTGGAATCGAGCGATGGGGGACCGGGGCTGGATGCGGAGGATGAAGTTCCGTTCTAGTCAGGCGTACTGGAGGTAAGAAGAGTTATGGCAAGAGAGGACAGGCGGCGCAGGAAGGTCTGCAGGTTCTGCGTGGACGGTGATACGTTTATTGATTATAAGGATGATCGTCGCATCTCGCGCTTCGTCACCGACAGGGGCAAGATAGTGCCTCGCAGGATCTCGGGGACATGTGCCAAGCACCAGAGACAGCTGACGCGGGCGATCAAGAAGGCCAGGCACATAGGCACGCTTCCGTACGCGGCGGAGCAGGTTAAGTAGAGGGGGAAGTCTTCAATGGATGTCATACTGCTTGAGGACATAAACGACCTTGGTAAAAGTGGTGAGAAGGTAACAGTTAAGGGCGGGTATGCCCGCAACTACCTTCTGCCCCGGAGACTTGCTCTTCCTGCAACCGCGAGCGGGCTGAAGATGATGAAGGAGGAGGAGAGGCGGAGACAGGTCAGGGAAGTCAAGATGCAGCGGGAGGCCGAGGATCTGTCCAAGTCACTCGGTAAGGTCTCGTGCACAGCCGAGGTACAGGCCGGAGAGGATGACAGGGTCTTCGGAGCCGTTACCAACGCCGATATCGCCGAACTGCTGCAGGCGCAGGGCTATGATATTGACAAGCGCAAAGTCCTTCTTGACGAGCCGCTCAAGGCGCTCGGTGTCTATACCATTCCTATCCGACTTCATCACGATGTGGAGGCGAGGGTAAAGGTCTGGGTGGTGAAGAAGTCCGGCTGAAAAGAAGGAGGATATCCACTTGCCTAAGATCAGAGGATCGATTGTTGTCTTTGCCGCAATCCTCGTGGTTTTCCTGGGCTGTGCCAAGGAGCCTGAGAGCCCGGGTCTTGCCAAGGTCGGGAACACGGTCATAACTGAAGCCGATTTTGAATCGAGAATGGTCGGCATGCCTCCGTACATGCGCCAGCAGATCTCATCGCCCGAGGGCAAGAAGCGCTTCCTCAGGGGGTTGGTCGAGGAAGAGGCCATCGTTCAGGAAGCCGAGGCGATGGGGCTGGACGGTCTGGATGAGTTCAAGACCGAGATGAAGATGCGCAGGCGCGACGCCCTGGTAAGGCACTTCTACACCCAGGTGATCGAAGCCCGGAGCAAGCCGTCCGATGAAGAAGTGGCCGAGTACTACGAGAGCAACCAGCGGGAATTCCGGGTTCCTGAGTACCTTGAAGCCAGGCACATCCTCGTTGAGACCAAACGCCAGGCCCAGGACATCCGGCGCCAGCTCCTCGACGGGGCGAGCTTCGAGGAGCTCGCGGCCGAGCATTCGCTGGACAAGCAAACCAGCGGAAGGGGCGGCCGGCTTCACGGGGTGGTCCAGCGGGGGGCGCCGATCAGGGGACTTGGAAATCTCCAGGAATTCACGGAAGCCTGCTTTCAGCTGGATGCCGGTCAGCCGAGCCAGCCCATGAAGACGGAGATGGGCTATCACATCGTCATTGTCGATGCCAGTTTTCCGGAATCGGTACGGCCGCTCGATGATGTCAAGTCCGACATTGCCCAGATGCTCACCCCCGATGTCCGGGACCGCGTTCGTGACGAGGTTGTGGCCGAACTCATGAGCAGGTACGATGTGGAGTTTTTTGCTGACTCGGAGGCTGAACCACGGTCTCCGGAAGATCTTTTCAAGTTGGCCAGCGAGGAACCCAACGCCCGAAAGAAGATAGAGTATTATGAGCAGTTCGTAGAGGCCTATCCGGACAACGAGCGCGTGTATGAAGCGTCCTTCATGATCGGTTTCACGCTTGCGGAGGACCTCAAGGCCTATGATGAGGCCCAGACGGTCTTCGAAGATTTCCTTGGGAAATATCCCGAGAGCGATCTCAGCGACGATGCCCGGTGGATGCTGGAGAACATGCGGTCGGGCGAGGAGCCTGAATTCGGCTCGTAGCTCCCTGCGCTGCGGGCGTGAGGTGCTGACTTTGGTACAGATGAAGGTCTGGAAGCTCATCCTCGACGGACGAACCGACACGCCGGTAGTAATCCTTCAGGAGCTCGAGGGAAAGCGGATTCTTCCCATATGGATAGGCAAGGCGGAAGCCAGGGCGATCGCAATGGAGCTTGCCAGGGAGAAGTTCCAGCGGCCACTGACTCACGATCTCATGAAGACCATCATCGACGCCCTCGGCGGAAGCATCAGGAAAGTCACCATCGGAGACCTCAAGGACAATACCTTCTTCGCCCAGATCTTCGTGGATAAGGACGACGAGATAATCTCCATAGATGCCAGGCCGAGCGATTCCCTCGCGCTGGCCCTCAGGACCAGGTCGGCCATCTATGTGGCGGAGGCTTTCCTGCAGGATGAGCCGGATGAGAAGGAACTGAGTGATGATGAACGGGCGGAAGCCTTGAGGAAGTATCTTGACAGGCTCGACCCCGAGGATTTCGGTAAGTTTCCCGGCGGGAGCCAGGCCTGACAGTGCCCGGAGCCGGGAAGGGATCTGCACCTGCAATAGGAGCTGGACTTGGTTGACTGGAGATCCAACCTGCGCAAGTCCCCATCGCTGGGCGAGGGCGTCTACCTGGCCCCGAGCGCGGTTGCCGTGGGGAACATTGAGATAGGTGACCACTCCAGCCTCTGGCCCAACGTGTCGGCCAGGGGTGACGTGAACTGGATCCACATTGGGAGCCGCACCAATGTCCAGGACAATAGCGTCCTGCATGTCACCATCGATACCAATCCGCTGGATATCGGAGACGACGTTACCGTGGGCCACGGCTGCATCCTCCACGGATGCACAATCAAGGAGAGATGTCTCATCGGGATGGGAAGTGTGGTCTTAGATGGCGCCGTGGTGGGGCCGGACGCGATGGTGGGAGCCGGCTCCGTGGTGAAGATGGGAGACGTGGTTCCTCCCGGTACGCTCTACCTGGGAGTCCCGGCCAGGTACAAGAGGGATCTCACCAGCGAGGAGATAGCCGCGATCCTGGAATCGGCCAAGGAGTATGCGCTTTTCGCGGCCGAGTACCTGGATCTGTCGATCTAGCTTCGACCCGTCAATCCAGCTTCGACCCGTCAATCCAGCTTCAGGCGCAGTTCATCCGAATCCTGATCGAACATCACAGGCGCGGACCTTTGTGTTCCCGAGAAGGCCTCGGCAATGTGGTTCCCCTCTTCGAGCATCCTCACCGAGAACTTGCCGTCATCGTCCGAGAGCAGTTCCAGGGAGCCGTCGACGAGGACCAGCGCGCCGCCCAGGGGCCTGTCATCGGCAGTAACGCGGCCCGATACCGAGAAGGTAGCATCTTCTTCGATTCCCAAGTATCTCAGCGTCGCATAGAAAATCGCGTATGCTCTGGTCCAGGTGTTCAGGGCTTCTGTCAGGTCCAGCTCGTTACTCACGCTGCCGTCTACCGGAAACACAACCTTTACCGCCGGACAGCTCGTCTGCTGGATCAGGTAGTCGGCAGTCTCGGTTACCTCTGTCTCATAGCCTGAAATGCTGCCGATCTCGTCAGCAAGGCTCAGGCTGATGCGGTTTCCTCCGCTGCTTCCCGGGAAGTGACCGAGGATGACCTGCCGATCCTTGTTTTCCCTGTGGGAAAGGGAAATCAGCAAGGTTGAGCGCGCGTTCTCAGAGATGAGTACTCTCTGCTCCGGGCCCACCTTGTGATCGGTCTCGCGGGTAAGCTGGACACCGATGCCGGCAGAAGAGAAGAGTCCCGTGAGCCTCCGGGCGAGCGCGAGGTTGAGATCCGATGCCTTGACCCCTGTCGGGCCTACCCAGCCGGTCTCCTCGCCGCCTCCGGCGGCATCCACGGTGAGGACGATCCCCGGCTCAAGACTCTCGAAGTAGCTGTCGAGCCGGATGGAAGGATACGCGTTATCACCGGCGGCTGCGATAGTCTTGCGGAAACCCCG
>JAUXGG010000030.1 GCA_030622265.1 Candidatus Eiseniibacteriota bacterium | reverse complement strand
CCTCGGCACCAGGAAATGCGAGGCCTGCGGAGGTGGCCCGATAATCACCGTTATGCTGGCGGCGAGACAGCTTGGAGCCACCAGGGCCGTCAAACTTGCCTATGCCAACTCGGGCGATGTTACGGGTGATAAGTCGAGTGTTGTGGGATACCTTTCGGCAGCTATCGTATCCGGGGGCAGTGCCGAAGATCATGTCGGCGTGGATCTCGGGTTGAGGGAAGAGGAGAAAGCGGAGCTATTGAAGCTGGCGAGGAAGAGCATCGAGGCCCGCCTGCGGAACGAGGATGCGCCGGAGCTGTCGCGTGAGACACTCGACGCCCACCCTCTCTTGAGGGAAGAACGGGGAGCTTTCGTGACACTCACCATAGACGGAAGACTCCGCGGTTGCATAGGCAACACAAGAGGCGTGGCGCCGCTGCATTCGACGATTTCCAGAATGGCCGTATCCGCTGCCACCGAGGATCCCAGGTTTCCCGCGCTCCAGGCCCGGGAGATCGCGAAAATAGCAATCGAGATATCCGTGCTGACTCCCTTTGAGAAGATCTCAGACCCCGAGGAAATAGAGGTGGGAAGGGACGGACTGTACCTTGAGAAGGGGATGAATCGAGGGCTGCTCCTGCCTCAAGTTGCGACTGAGTATGGTTGGGACCGCTATCACTTCCTGGATCAGACCTGTCTTAAGGCCGGCCTGCCCGAGGGCGCCTGGCGGGAGGGCGCCGACATCTACATCTTCTCGGCACAGATCTTCAACGAGGCAGAGATCCTCGGTGGATCCTCCAGCCAATAAGGAGGGGGACCAAGAGGATTATATTTGCCACGGAGACCGCATAGGCGGACCCGGCGAGGCCCAGCGAAGGAATGGCCAGAAGGCCCGCAGCGAAACCTGCCCCTGCTGCGCCCAGGAGATCGACCGAATACGCTACAGCCCCGGCATCCGCGATCTCTGGGTGAGCCATGCTGATGATGTTTGAACCTCCGGCGAACACCGCACCTCCGGCCCCGCCGGCCAGGAGCGCCAGAGCAATGAAAACCCCCTCGGGAACAATGGTGTGAGCGAGAGCGCCCCCTGAGAGCGCCTTGAAGGCGGCAACGACCAGGAGCGGCAAAGCCACCAGAACGACCTGGAAGGCGAGAAGCAGACGCGGATTCCGGCTGATATCCCGCAGGCCCGCCAGGGTGGAGGCCAGGCCCATGCCGAGCATAAAAGAGGCGATCAGGGCGGCGATTCTGCCGTACATGTACCCGCTCACGACCTGGAAACACAGGACGATCAGTATCTGGGTGAACATGGTCGTAACACCCACGCTGTAGACCATGAGAGCGCCGGGAAGAGCCATCACGGATGACCTGGTGACAAGTATGATTACGCCGGACACCACGAGAGCGCCGAACACTATGAAGGCGGCCGAGGAGCGAAGGGTGACCCTTTCGGTCAGAGATGAAAGCAGCCTGCCGCTGGTGAAATGCCTTGCCCATCTCTCGATCGCGAAAGAGGCCGATACCGGTTTCGAGTCGGTGTTCGCGGACACCGAACCGTACTCGGTGATCAAACTGTCCATGCGAGCCCTCTCCAGGGGGACAAGCCTCTCCCAGAGGCGGTACTCGTTTACATATGCGGTGTTGAGCTCTCTTCCGATGAGGGTTTCGATCATGGTCTCCGAGCGCTTCCTGAGATCCAGTTCCTGGGAGGCGAGAAGATGGATTACCTCCCCGGGCAAGACCTCGACATGGGTGAAAACCTCGCTTGCGCCCCTCGCCATGGAGG
Source organism: Candidatus Eiseniibacteriota bacterium (assembly GCA_030622265.1). Classification (GTDB taxonomy): domain Bacteria; phylum Arandabacterota; class Arandabacteria; order Arandabacterales; family Arandabacteraceae; genus JAUVJV01. Next base: position 8,714 of record JAUXGG010000030.1, on the reverse strand, counting down.
CGGCCAGCGAGCCCAGTTCGGGGCTTATGAAAGCTCCGCCGGATGGGATGGTGAAGGCCAGGATGCCCCGGGGCTTAAGGACGCGCCTTACCTGCCGGAAGAATTCAACCGTATAGTACCTGTTGACCTGGAGACTGGTGGGTACCCCGACATTGATGATCACCACGTCGTAGGCCTCACCGGTCCCGGCGATGTGCGCCCGGCCGTCACCGTAGATCGCGTGGGCCTCGATCGAGGAGTTATCAATCCAGCCTTCCGGCGCGTAACGCCCGGTGATCTCAAGAACCGCCGGATCGAGTTCGACGATATATAGGGCTCTCACCATTTGGTGCCGGGCAACCTCGGAGACCACTCCCGAACCCGCACCCCCTATGATGAGGATTCTCTCCGGACCGGGATGATAAAGCAGCGGGATGTGAACGGTCTCCTCGGCGGACTTGGGATCGGGAACCGTGTGCGCCAGAGCCCCGCTCTGGAAGAAGTCGAAGGTGGTGCCCCTCCTGGTCACCACTATGCTGCCATGCCTTGAATCGGCCGACTCCACCACCTCGAGATCACCCCACTGGAATTGCCTGGTCGCCAGTTCGATATTGCCGCTCCACACCATCACGCCGCCGAAGAAGGCCAGGGCGGCCAGGGGAAGGGTGGTCCTCATCCAGCGGGAGGCAGCCCACGAGGTCGCGGCGGTGTGATGGTTCCCGGAGCGGAAAAGGAGAACACCTGCCAGGGTGCTCAGCAGGCCGGCCAGGCCCACGGCGATGAAGGCGTTGCCCTTCTCGAGGACGAAGACGCTCAAGACCATCCCGGCCAAGGCGGAACCGATGGCCTCGATACCGTAGGTCCGCGCGACCGGAGCCCTGGCTCCCGAGTGCCCTGCGAGGCTCACGAGTCCGACGAAGAGGCCGCCGAGGGCCACAGCACAGGGCATCACGCCTGCGAGGGATATCAGCGCCATCATTGCGGGGCTGAGGAGCTCTCCGGGAGCAGCGGCGACAGGGTGGAGAAGCCTTATCAAAATGACTTGAAGGACCGCCGCAAACCCTGCCATAATGCTCAGGAAGCCAACTGAGTGCGGGTTCGTAAGATCGAGGATCCGCCTGAGCACAAAACAGCCTGCGGCCACGGAAAGAAGCCACAGGGCCAGGGTAGTGGCCACGGTGAGCTCGTTTCCCGTGAAGGCAACCAGGATCTCCCTCAAGGCTATGACCTGGGCGGTAGTGCTCAGAAAGCCCAGGGAGGCAGTGGCCAGTGTGAGTCTTGTGTTAGCGAGCATGGCAGCATTATCTTCCTTGATTTCTGCCTGAGCGTATCATAGCTTAGGAGCATACTCAAGGCACTGGTTTCTTTATGAGGTAAGACTGTGGCGCAGAATGAACTTGTTGGCAGGCTCGATGAGATATTGCTTTCCGATTCCAGATATAAGATGGAAGCTTATGTGTTCGTCATAAACGCGCTCGAGTACACGATGTCCAGGCTCGTGCGCCAGGGCCATGTGACCGGGCCGGAGCTCCTGGATGGGATCAGGCAGCTGGCGAAGTGTGAATTCGGCCCGATGGCAAGGTCGGTCTTCGAGAACTGGGGTATTACCGGGACAGCCGATTTCGGTGAGATTGTCTTCACCTTGATCGGGGCCGGTCTCTTCGGCAAGACCGACGAGGACTCGATAGCGGATTTTGCCGATGTCTATGATTTCGGGGATGTTTTCGACGATCAATACGACTGGAGCATCGAGAAGGCCGGCTGGTAAGGGAGTTCAAAGATGGTACCTGAGGACGACGGCCTCATCCGTGACATGAGACACCTGCAGGAGACCATGGAGCGGCTGCTGTCGGACTTTTCCCGGCTGCGGATGCCTCTCATGCTGAGTAAGGAATCGGTCTGGCGTCCGCTGACGGATGTTTACGAGACTGACGAGGAGCTCATCGTCAGGATGGAGATAGCGGGGATGGATCCGCAGGACTTGAGCGTCACGCTTGGCCGGAGACTCCTGGTCATCAAGGGTGTCAGGCGCGATCCCGGTCGTGCGGGAAGGCGCCACTTTCACAAGATGGAGGTGACGGTGGGACCGTTCGAGAGAATCATCGAGATCCCTCGCGACGTCCTGATCTCCTCGGTGGATGCGCACTATGAGAACGGGTTCCTCATTGTCCGGGTACACAAGGGTGCTAAGAGCCTGAGAACACTTGAGCGGACGATCCCCGTAGAACGAGGTGCTTGAGCTTGCCTCGATGGACCACAAAAACACTCATGGGCCTTGCGACCAAGTTCTTCGGCCGTAAGAACCTCAATCAGCCCTTTTCGCTGGGACGCCTGGCGCACAGTGCGCGGCGGGTCCTGGTCATTCCCCCTGCCGGGCTTGCGGAAATGCTTCACGTGTACCCCGCCCTTACGCTGCTGCGCAAGGCGCTTCCCGACTCGAGGATCATCTGCCTGGTGCAGGATGGACAGGATGAGGTCCTGAGAAACCAGGTGTCGGTAGACGACATGATAGACTTCCCAAAGTTCAGTGGGGCCCGGGCTCTCTGGGAGTACAGGCCTTTCATTTCCGAGATGCGAGACCGCATGATCGAGGCCGCCTTCTATTTCGACTTTCGCTACGATCTGTATCGCGTCTTGCTGCCTTTCCTCTGCGGGGCGCGCAGCAGGTTAATACTGCAAGGAGAAATCGGTTATCCCCTGTTCAATGTGGAGGTGGTTCCCAGCGCGGACGCATCCTATTTTATGGAGCGTAATCTCTCGTTGGTCAAGTTCTTGACCAGGTCGGGCGAGACCTGGGGCGAATGGAACCTGCCGGAGAAGGAGCGCAAGATCGCCAAGGAGATCGTGAAGTTCAGAAAACCCGACAGCAGCGAGCTCCTGGTCGGGGTGGATCTGAGCTACACCAAGAGCGGTGAGAAGCCCCCATTTGACACGACGATCAGGCTGGCCAAGAGCTTCGAGGCTCTCAAGAAGAGCCGGATAGCCTTGCTGTCCGACCCCGTGCCGGCGATCAAAGAAGACGAGATAAGGCGCCTTGGTACCTATGACTGGCTCGACATTCCCAGGAAGAGCTTCAGGGATACCCTGGGCATCCTGTCCCAGTGCAACCTTCTCATTTCCGGAAACACCAACTTGCTCCACTTCGCGACGGTCATGGGCATTCCCACTTTCGCGCTATTCACCGATGAAGAGGATCGGCGCTGGATTCCGACCGGTGGTACTTTCCAGCTGGTTGAGCAGGCGGTGTGGTCAACCACGGCGCCGGCCAAACTTGCCATGGATATGCGTGATTTCGCCTGCGCGACCTCAAGGAACTAGAAATGGACGATTTCAAGATCTACCTGAGACTGCTCTCCTTTATGAAGCCTTACTGGAAGAGGGTGGGGGGAGCCATGGTACTGATGGTTCTCTGCGCGGCATTCGCGGGAATATCCATAGGGATGGTCCTGCCCTTCGTGAAGGTTCTGTTTGAAGGCGCCGACATGGGCCTGCCGCAAGCCGAGGAGGCGGCGGACGGCGGCCTGATGGACATGGCGCCTGATATGTTCTCTTCGATCCAGGACCAGGTGAGACTCAAGGTTCTTGGCTTCTTCGCGGCGAGTTCCTCTCTGGTAGCGCTTGAACGCATATGCCTCGTGATCCTGATCCTGTACTTCCTTAAGGCGTTGTTCACGTATTTGCTGACCGTGACCAGCGTTTCGATCGAAGTCAGGGTGATCCGCGACCTCAGGAACATGCTCTATATGCATCTTCACAAGCTCTCGCTTGCCTATTTCCACAGCAGTCGGACGGGACAGATAGTGTCCAGGATAACCCATGATGTGACCCTGGTGCGCAGGAGCATCTCGACAGGCTTCCTGCAGGCCATGAGGGACATGCTCGTGATCCTGGTGCTCGGCTTCATAGTTTTCTTCATAAGCTGGCGCCTTGCGCTGGCCGCCTTCGTGATGATCCCGATCATTACCTATGTGACGGGCCGGATAGGCCGCAGATTGCGGAGATACTCTACGAAGCTCCAGGAAAAGACAGCCGACATCGTAACCGTGCTCCAGGAGACCCTGTCCGGCATCCGGGTGGTCAAGGCCTTCGGGATGGAGCCTTTTGAAACCGCGAAGTTCATGGGACACACTGAGGGACACCTCGAGGCAAACATGCAGCGCCAGCGCGCGGAGTCGCTTGCTCCGGCCATGACGGAATTTCTCGGCGCCTTTGGAGGGCTGGTCGTCCTGTGGTATGGAGGCAGGCAGGTTATCCGCGGAGACATGCTCCAGCCTGAGATGTTCCTGATCTTCCTTGCGGCCATGCTTTCCATAATCAAGCCGGCCAAGACCCTGAGCCAGGCCAGCGCCAAGATCCAGGAGGGGATCGCTGCGGGCAAGCGGGTATTCGAGATCCTGGATGCTGAGCCGGACATCACCGATACCCCTGATGCTGTGGAAATCGACCGGATTGCCGAGGGGATAGAATTCGATCGGGTGAGCTTCAGCTATGATGGATGCGACCAGGTCTTGAGCGATATAAGCTTCAAGGTGAGCAAGGGCCAGGTGGTGGCGGTCGTGGGACCCAGTGGCGCCGGGAAGTCCACACTTGTGGATCTCATTCCGCGATTCTACGACGCCTCAACGGGAAGTGTGAAGATCGACGGGCGGGACATCCGGAAGATCGGTGTCAAGTCATTGCGGGCCCTGATGGGTATCGTGACTCAGGAGACCATTCTCTTTAACGATACGGTCCGGAACAACATAGCCTACGGACTCGAGGACGTGGATCTTTCCCGGGTCAAGGACGCCGCAAGGGTGGCCAATGCCCACGACTTCATCAGCGGCTTCCCGGAGGGTTACGACACGGTGGTCGGGGACAGGGGAGTGAGGCTCTCGGGTGGGGAGCGGCAGCGGCTGGCGATCGCGAGGGCGATTCTCAAGGACCCGCAGATCCTGATTTTCGATGAGGCCACCTCGGCCCTGGACACCGAGTCCGAGAAGCTCGTTCAGGAGGCCATCGAACGCCTGCTGTCGAGCCGCACCAACTTTGTTATCGCGCACCGGCTCTCGACCGTGACCCACGCCGACCTGATTCTCGTGATCGCGGGCGGCAGGATTGTTGAGACGGGTAAGCATGAGGAACTGCTCGCTGCCGGGAAGGTCTACCGGAAGCTCTATGATCTGCAGTTCAAGGACTACCCTCAGACGGTCGGGGAGGCTTAGGTCCAGAGATGGGTGGCGATGTTTCCCGGGAACTGGCCGGTACGTCTCATATACGCCCCGGCATCTATTCTGGATCGAATGTCCTTGTTATCAGGTTGAGTTCTTTCGGTGACGTGATCCTGACCGAACCGGTCACGCGGACTCTCAAGGAACGCTATCCGGGCTGCAGGGTCACTTTCGTGACCAACTCGGACTATGCAGCGATACCATCGCTCTTCTCATCGGTAGATAAGGTTGTACCTTATCTTCGGGAGGGAAGTAACGAGGCGTTGGATGAGCTCTCAGGCAGGATGCCCTTCGAGCTCGTCCTGGACCTTCAGAACAATATGCGGTCCCGACGGATTACCCGTAGGCTTAGGGCCGGCAAGGTCCTCAAGCACAGGCGGCAGCGCTTCCTTCGTTTCCTGAGGGTGCATATGCCCCGGCTCTGGAAGGGAAACTTGAAAGGTGCGGTGCAGACCTATTTCGATGTCATGAGCCCCCTTGGTATCGAGCCCGTTGGCCTGACGCCAAGGATAGAAGCTCCTCGCTCCTCGGTGGAACAGGCGAAGGGCCGCCTTGCAGGCGGTCCCTTCATCGCCGTCTGTCCCGGCGGGAGCAGCGAGCACAAGCGATGGAGCACCGGGAGGTTTGCCGAGCTCGTTTCGACCCTGAGAAGCCGCAACCATGCGGTGGCCGTGATCGGCTCCGACCACGACCGCCTTCCGGTCGAGGCGGCTGCAGGCTCGACCGGCGATCCGCAGGTCATGACCTATGTGGGAAACGACATCCGGCTCATGGCGGGGCTTCTTTCGATATGCCCGGTAACTGTGACCAATGATTCAGGGCTCATGCACCTCGCTGCTGCTGTGGGCTCAAGAGTGGGGGCTATCTTCGGTTCCACCTCGCCGGCACTTGGGTTTGCGCCCACGGCCCGGGGATGCAGGGTTATCAGTCTCGACCTGGGCTGCAGCCCGTGCAGCTATCACGGGACCGTCCCGTGCAGGTTCGGAACGCGTGAGTGTTTCGAAGAGATAACGGTAGCAATGGTTGCCGACACGGTGGAAGGGATGTTGAAATGAAAGCGATCTTTCTCGACCGGGACGGCACCCTACTGGTTGAAGTGGGGTACCTCAATCACCCGTCCCAGGTTGTACCATACCATTTCACGGCCGAGGCCCTTAAGCTAGCCGGCGAAGCCGGTTTCCTCCTCATCCTCATCACAAACCAGTCGGGAATCGCAAGAGGTTACCTCTCCGAGGCAGAGCTGGGCGCCATCCACGAGAGGATGCAGGCTATATTGCGCGAGAGTGGCGTGGAACTCGACGGTATTTACTATTGTCCGCATCATGCGGAGGGGACGATTGAAAGATACACCAAGAAGTGCGCCTGCCGTAAGCCCGGCACGGTGCTCGGCGAACAGGCCGCGGAGAGGTTTGGCATTGACCTCGGGGCATCCTTCATGATAGGTGATAAGGAAACAGATCTTGCATTCGGGCGTGCGCTGGGTGTTACACCCTGTCTCGTCCGGACCGGTTTCGGCAGCTTCGAGGAAAGCAGTCGGGGCCCGGCCGGTCTGGAGGGCGCGCGCATTTTCGACAACCTGCTGAATACCGTGCAGTGGATTTCTAAGCGGAGGATAGGACCAGACCGATGATACCTGTTTCAAGATGGACATTTCTGTTATTGCCCGTTGCGGCCCTGCTGGCTGGTCTCGCCGTTCCCTTGCATGCCGGGGGCCTTCCCTTCGCTGTCGGGGAGAAGCTTACCTTCGCAGTTCGCTACGAGTTTGCCAAGGCCGGCGAGGCCTGCATGGAAGTGAAAGAGAAAGTAGAATGCGGCAGCGGTGGTGAGTGCTTCAGGCTCGTCTCGACCGCCTGGTCGACCATGCCGTTCTCGTTGTTCTTCGAGGTGAAGGACGTGGTCGAATCATACATGGACACAGAGGAACTCTACACGTGGCGCTATGAGAAGCGTCTGAAGGAAGGCAATCACGAAGCCACCGAGGTCGTTGTCTTCGACCAGGACGGTCACACGGCCACATACCCGGACGGCATGGTCGTCGATATTCCGGAGAGGGTACAGGATGTTCTGTCCTCTCTCTACTACGTGAGGACCATGGACATCAAAGTCGGCAAGAGCCTTTTCATCGACAACCACGCGGATGAGAAGAACTATCCCCTGGAAGTGAAGGTCCTCAAGGTCGAGGAGATCAAGGTGCCGGCCGGCAAGTTCGAGTGTTTTGTCCTGGAGCCTATCCTCAAGGCCTCAGGCATTTTCCAGCATAAGGGAAGACTGACGGTCTGGCTTTCCACTGACCCCAGCCACATTCCAGTCATGATGAAAAGCAGTGTCGCGATCGGAGCGATCAACGCGGTGCTGATAGATATCGTGCACGGAACGAGTGCGCGCGGGAGCAATGATGCCCGGTAAAGATGACAAGGCGAAACCCAGGAAGAAGGTCTCGATAGCAAACCGTAAGAGCAAGGTGACCGTCGAGGACTTCGCCAGGCTTCCCGGGAACTTCGCCTGGTTTGAAAGTCTCAAGCAGATGATCCCCGCGATTCTTAAGGGAAGTGACCTTGGAGATCTCAGTCGGCGGATTGCCCGGGCGCGGAGCGAGGGGCGCCCGCTGGTCCTGATGATGGGCGCGCATGTCGTCAAATGCGGATTCGGCCGGATAATCGGAGACCTCATCCGGAGAAAGGTAGTCACCGGAATTGCCATGAACGGGGCCTGCGCCATTCACGATATTGAGATCGCCATGTGGGGCAAGACGTCCGAGGACGTGGAGGAAGGCCTCAGGAAGGGTGAATTCGGCATGGCCGGGGAGACTTCCGAGTTCTTTGACTCCGCCTCGGCACGGTGTCTCAATGATGACATGGGACTCGGCGAGGCCCTGGGATGCGAACTATCCGAGAGAGCAGCGCCCAATCCCGATGCCAGCATCCTCGCCGCGGCCTCGTCCTCAGGCATTCCTGTAACGGTGCATGTTGCCATCGGGACCGACATAGTCCACCAGCACAACGGCGCCGACGGGAGGGCGATCGGCCAGGGAAGTCTCAAGGACTTCCGGACATTCGCCTCGGTCGTCGCCGGACTCAATGGGGGAGCCGTGCTCAACATAGGCTCTGCCGTCGTGCTTCCGGAGGTTTTCCTCAAGGCGCTGGCCATGGCCCGGAGTCAGGGTGCCGACCTCGGGGAATTCACCACCGCCAACTTCGATATGTACTCGCTCTACAGGCCTTCGGTCAACGTGGTCAGGAGACCCAGAGCCCTGGGCGGAACGACATTTGAATTCCTTGGTCACCACGAGCTTTTGCTGCCGGTGTTTTTCGCCTCGCTACTTGCCAATCTGCACGCATGAGTGGCACGCTAATTGCCCTATTTCTCAGCCACTTGAGAGGTCCGGAAAGGGCCGGGCCGCAGATCGTGGAGGGTAGCGCCCTCACGGGCGTTCCCCATCTATCACAAGCGTTGGGAGAGAGTGCAAATTGCAGCGTTCTATATTGCAATATGCACTGGTCCTTCCATCTTGACTTAGCAAAAGTT
>JAUXGG010000300.1 GCA_030622265.1 Candidatus Eiseniibacteriota bacterium | reverse complement strand
GCCGCGGAGGCCTACCTCCACGCGACGCTCGGCTTGTATAAGAAGATCGATCGCTTCATCGCTCCCAGCATGTTCCTCAAGGGTAAGGTCTCCACGCTCAAGTGGACAAGCGGGAGGATCACCCATCTGCCGTATTTCATCCCGCCCGGACCCGACTATACGGGTATCAGTGAAGGATATGTGCTCTTTGCCGGCCGGATCTCACGGGAAAAGGGCGTGGGTACTTTGATCGAAAGCGCCGCCCTTTTGAAAGACATTCGCTTCGTCGTGGCCGGTGAGGGCCCCCTGCTCGAGGACTTCCGGGAGGAGGCCGCCGGGAGGGGCCTTGCCAATATCGAGTTCGTGGGCTACGTCAAAGGGGACCGCCTGGCGGGACTTCTGCGCGGCTCAGGCTGTGTGGTGGTGCCATCCATATCGTATGAGAACCTTCCGCTAAGCATTCTCGAGGCCTTCGCAAGGGGGAAGCCGGTGGTGGCCTCGGATTCGGGAGGAAGTCCCGAACTCGTCGAGAACGGTGTCACCGGCTATGTCTTCAGGCCTGACGATCCGGCCTCTCTCGCGGGTGCGCTTGAGAAGACCCTTGCCGACGAGAGCCACCGCACAGAGATGGGAGCGCGGGCCCGGGCCCTCGTCGGCGAGGGCTACTCACCTGATTATCACTACAGGCAGCTCATGGACATATACGAGGACGTGCGCGCATGAGAATCGCGATGATCGGCCAGAAGGGAATACCCGCGGTCTACGGCGGTATCGAATCCCACGTGGACGTCGTGGCTTCCATACTTGCCGCGAGAGACCACACCGTTTTCGTTTACTGCCGTCCCTACTACACAAATATCCACGGGGACTACAAGGGCGTGCACCTCATAAGGACCCCGACCATAAAGACCCGGCATCTGGATTGCGCGGTCCATACCATGACATCGACGGCGCATGTGCTTTCCATGAAACCCGACGTGGTGCATTACCATGCCCTGGGACCGTCTGCGCTTTCCTTCATACCGAGGATAATCGGGGCGCGGACTGTTGCCACGGTTCACGGGCTGGACTGGAGGGGTGGTAAGTGGGGAGCCCGGGCGACCTGGCTGCTCCAGCGCTGCGAGTATACCGCGTGCCACTTTCCCAACCGCTGCGTCGTGGTCTCACAGACGCTCAAGCAGTATTTCAAGGATCGCTACGGCCGCGAGGTCACCTACATTCCTAACGGTGTAAGGCCCGGACGCGACCTTAAGCCCGTCAACATAGGCAAGTTCGGCATCGAGGCCGGCGGCTACTATCTCTTCGTCGGCCGGCTGGGACCCGAGAAGGGCTGCCATACCCTGGTGGAGGCATTCACGAAGACTGAGACTTCACGGAAGCTCGTCATGGTGGGAAGCGCTCACCTCAACCCATCCTACGAGGAGAAGCTCAAGACGATTGCAGACGAGCGCGTGATCTTCACGGGGGCGGTCTATGGAGATATGCTGACCGAGCTCTGGAACGGCGCCCATGCCGTGGTGCATCCCTCGGTAACCGAGGGTATGTCGCTTTCATTGCTGGAGGCAATGGCGCACGGCAAGTGCGTCATAGTAAGCGGGATCCCTGAGAATATCGAGGTCGTCAGCGGTGCCGCCGTGACTTTTACCTCCGCAGACGTCGATGACCTTGCCGGCGTGATTGACCGCGTGGACTCTGACGACAGTCTCATCCGCGAATATGGGACGAGGGCGCGGGAAAGGGCGCGGGACACCTTCGACTGGGAGAAGATTGTCGACAGGCTTGAGAGGGTCTACCTTGGGCAGTAAGCCTGCTCCGAACCGCATACGCCTGGAGCCTCACCATCCCTTCAGGGCGCTTTACAGGCAGGGCGGCAAACGCTGGCTGATCCTGCTTGTGGCGATAGCCGCGCTGGTCTGGCTGGGCCTCTTCGCGGGAGTGGTGCGAAATCCCGGCGGTATCAAGCGCCAGTGGGCCGTCGTGGCCTCGCGGGCAATGGCTGCGGCAGGCGGTATCATCCTTGTGAGGCTGCTGCTGTTTTCCTATGAGGAGCGTGTCCCTGTCGTGTACATAAGGCCGGACACCGGCTCGGAAGAAGCTCTCGCCGGCTGGATCGGCCGGCTCCAGGGGAGGGAGGATGTCGTGGTGCCGCTATCTGACGTGGTGGCCTTTATGGCCGAGCGAAGATATGTGCCCAGGGGAGGCCTGGCCCTTGTGCTCGAGGCCGGGACCATCGAAGAGGCCGAAACCCTGGCTTCGCTGGCAGGTGATATCAAGGTCACGATACTCCTGCCGGCAAGGGCGTTTGAGAATGCGCAGGGCGAGAGCAAGCAAGATACGGCGGACGCCGGAGGGTATGCCGGGAAGAGAAGGCTGGCGGACTCCGTCGAGATAGGCGCCGCACTTGGCCTGGATCGAACCTCGCCAGAGCGTCTGACGGCAGCTCTCAGGCATTTCGCCCAGCGTGCTGAGCGGCACCTTGGAAAGAGCCCCGTCTGCGCCGCAACCGGACAAGGAATCATGGCCGACCCCAGGAGTCTTGCGGAGGCCGGCGGCTATACTTGCTCCCTCGGCGGAGGAGGATACAACCGTTTCGGTGATACGCCTTATCTCGTGGGACTTCTCGATATCTCCCCGGTTCTCAGGCACGGGCGGGCGACGGGCCTCAATGTGAGGATCTATACGGAGATGTTCAAAGGGGGATATATCTGGTGGCCAGTGGCAGCGCTGTTAAAGGCCTTCGCCGCCTCGCCCGGGTGGTAGTGATGGTGGCCGGGAAGCCGGGTTCAGTCGGAGACGCGGTACTTCAGCAGGTTCCAGAGGGCGGTGACGCCGTCCTTCCAGGTGATTTTCTTGCCCTCGTCGAATTCGCGACCCGCGTAGGAGATGGGAACTTCGTAAATGCGGTGCCTCCGCTTGAGGATCTTGGCGGTAATCTCGACCTCGAACTCGAAGCGGCGGGACTTGAGATCAATACTCTTGATGATATCGGACTTGAACATCTTGTAGCAGGTTTCCATGTCGGATAAGGTGCTATCGAAAAGGACATTGGTGACCAGGGTGAGGAACCGGTTTCCAACCCAGTGCCAGAAGAACATGTTGCGCCGCTCCCCGGTGAAGCGGGAACCATACACCACGTCGGCCTTGCCGTCCTGGATGGGCTTTAAGAGCTTAAGAAGGTCCCCTGGATCGTACTCCAGGTCGGCATCCTGGATGGTGATCACGTCTCCCGTGGCCAGCGGCAGGGCGGACTTAATAGCCGCGCCCTTGCCCATATTGGTCTCATGCATGACCACCCTGGCCCGGTCGGGGGGTATCTGTTCGAGGATCTCCCTGGAACCGTCGGTGGAGCCGTCATCCACCAGGATCAGCTCTTTGTTGACGGGCAGGCTCTCAACCTGCTTGAGGAGCGCCAGCAGCGTGCGCTTCTCATTGTATACGGGTATGATTATCGAAAGCTTGATATGGGGCTTGGCATCCTCGTTCATGAGGCCTATTATGGTTGGAGCATGCGCCGGTGTCAACTCAATTAGAGCAGCACAGACCAGCAAGGAACAGGTGCCGTGAACAGACTGGGATTCGTACTGAGCTCCAGGGGGC
>JAUXGG010000343.1 GCA_030622265.1 Candidatus Eiseniibacteriota bacterium | reverse complement strand
GACATCAGGCTCGAGATGCATCCCATCTGGAGACATCTGGAAGACGGTTACTGGCTCTATGTGGAGCAGGCACTCGCCACGCATCTTGACGAACCATACGGGCAGAGGGTTTACAGGCTGAGCAGGCAGGCTGACGGCTCCATAAGGAGCGATGTCTACACCATACCTGATCCGGTGCGATTCGTGGGCGCATGGAGGGAGTCCGGCCAGCTTGGTGAGCTTACGCCCGACGATCTTGTGATCAAGCCGGGATGCGCCGTCATCTTAAAGAGGACCGCCGGGACCGGCTTCGGGGGCGGTACCGTGGGAGTCGGATGCCTCAGCGAGCTCCGGGGCGTGGCCTATGCGACATCGGAAGTGAAGGTCACCAGCAACCGGATCGAGTCGTGGGACCGCGGCTTCGACAGCGAGGGCAACCAGGTCTGGGGTCCCGAATACGGCGGCTATGTGTTCAAGAAGACTAAAGTAAGCCGGTGAGCACCGGGTGTCAAAGAGTAACGGTTGCGGGCCGGGAGGGAGCCCGCTACCGGGCAGAGCAAGGTGAAGAGGGAGAGAGAAATGGAAAACCCTAACTCGTATGAGAGAGCAAAGAAGAGGGTGGAAGAGAAGCTGGGTTTCTACAGTCACCTGGCCATCTACCTGGTGGTTAACACTATCCTCATCATAATCAACCTCACCCAGTCCCCGGGGGCGACATGGTTCTACTGGCCGCTCCTCGGCTGGGGCATTGGCGTTTTCTTTCACGGGATGGGCGTGTTTGTCTGGGGCGAAGGGTCCTCCATGAAAGACCGCATGATCCAGAAGGAGATGGATCACTTCAAGGGGGAGTAGATCGATGAGTCACATGCCTCTGCGTACGCCTGCCCTGGGCTGCTTGCTTGTCCTTCTGATAGTGTCTGCCTCGGCAGCCTGTACCAGCATCCTTGTCTCCGCGGGTGCGTCCGAGGACGGCGCGACAATGGTTACCTACAGCTGTGACGGGGAGTTCCATCCCCACTTGGATGCAGAACCGGCCGCGGACTTCGAGGCCGGAGACTCTCTCGAGATACAGGACTGGTCCGGCAATGTGCGCGGCAAGATAGCGCAGGTACCGCACACATACGCGGTGGTGCATCTCATGAATGAGTACCAGCTGGCGATCGGGGAGAGCACCTTCGACGGCCGCAAGGAGCTTCAGAATTCTGAGGGGCTGCTTCATTACTGGGATCTGATGTGGCTGGCGCTCAAGCGTGCGAAGACGGCCCGCGAGGCCATCGAGGTGATCACCGGCCTGGTGCAGGAATACGGGTACCGGTCCACCGGAGAGAGCTTCTCAATCGCCGATCCCCGCGAAGTCTGGATCCTCGAGATGATAGGCCCCGGGGAGGGTGGTGAAGGTGCTATATGGGTGGCGAGAAGAGTGCCCGATGGCTATGTGGCATGCCATGCCAATAAGGCGCGTATCGGGGAGTTCCCGCTGGATGATCCCGACAACTGCCTGTATTCGACGAACGTGATTTCATTTGCCGTGGACAGCGGATACTATGATCCTTCCTCGGGTGAGCCTTTCCTCTTCAATGAAGCTTATTGCCCGACCACGCCCGAGAACAGGCGCTATTGTGACACGCGCGTCTGGAGCATCCTGAGACGACTTGCCCCGTCAAGATCAAGTGAGCTCTCGCCCGACTACCACCGGGGCGTCGAAGGGTCCGGGCCCTATCCGCTCTGGGTCAAGCCGGACGGGAAGGTCTCGCTCGGCGAGGTGTTTGCCCTGATGCGGGATCACTACGAGGGTACGCCCTACGATATGACAGTGGGTGTTGACGCCGGGCCTTATGGCTGCCCCAACCGGTGGCGGCCGATCGGATGGTCCGTGGACAGTGTGGGATACGCCTGGGAGCGCCCGATATCCACCCAGCAGACGGGCTTCTCCATGGTCAGCCAGTCGCGCTCCTGGCTTCCGGATGCCGTCGGCGGTGTCTTCTGGTACGGGCTGGACGACACCTATACTACCTGCTACATGCCACTCTATTGCTGCATGGACAGCCTCCCGGGATCCTACACGGAGGGGAGCCTCCAGGAATTCTCCTGGGACTCCGCCTGGTGGGTATTCAACCTGGTGGCCAATTACGCGTGTCTCAAGTATTCATCCATGGCGCCCAAGGTCATCGCGGTGCAGCAGGAGCTTGAAAGTAACTTCATCAACCTTCAGCCATCGGTGGACCGGACAGCCCTTGACCTTCGCAAAGGAGACCCCGACCTGATGCGGCGATATCTCACCGACTACTCGCTCGCCCAGGCCGAGATGGTGATGTCACGCTGGCAGGACCTGGCGGGCCATCTTATCACCAAGTACAATGATGGATACGTGAAGGATGATGAGGGCCGGCCGCAGGACAAGGGTTATCCCGAACCCTGGCTGCGCGAGGTCTTAAGAGCCCGTCCTGGAAGATACGATCTTGAGACGAAAGAGGACTCGACGGGCGAGTGGCAGCTGGTGGATTGAAAAACGGGAAAAATGGGGGACAGACACCTATTTCGCAGCCAGCGAAATAGGTGTCTGTCCCCTTTTTACCCGATCTTTAGCACATCCTCAGGAAGCCATCCCACAGCGCCATCGTTCTTCCTGCAGCGCACCCAGCCACTTTCCCGCTCCAGAATCTCCACCGTGTCTCCGGCCTCGGCATCGAGTTCCGTGGCATCGCAGTCGCGGAGCAGCTCGCCTGCAGTACCACTGACGCTTAACCAGGCCCCAGGAATCCATCCGGCCCTGCCGGAGCTGTCCGTGGCCCACAGCCACCCCGGCCACTCGCACTCACGCGCCTCCACCGTGACACGGTCTCCCTTCCTGAGTTTCAGGGGGTCCGGATAGGCGGACCTATAGATCTTGATGATCCGGGCAGGTTTATCCAATGACTGTACCACCTCCGTCGTCTGCGTTGTGACAGATCACGGTGCCGATGAATCCAGGTGCCATGTTCTCATGATCCATCCCGTCCTGAAGGACTCCGCGCAAGCAACACTCACGCGAGCAACATGAGTTCACGCAAGCAACAGAATAGGAGCCTGTACTTGCCGTGTCAATCCGTTGTCTCAATGTCTTGTGGCCGAGCGCCATTGGCAGCCAGTCCTGAGTGGTTGCGAACCGGCAGGCGAGGGGTTAGAATCCAAGTGCCACCG
>JAUXGG010000227.1 GCA_030622265.1 Candidatus Eiseniibacteriota bacterium | reverse complement strand
GTTACCATGAATCCGCAGAAGGTATAGGTAAGTGCGGTTACCACCGACGCCGGCGCGGACATCTTGAGTTTCCTTCCAAGAAGGTAGGCGAACACGATGGCTATCAGGAAATGCACATAGATAAAAAGGTCCATCTGCGTGGCGGGATCGAGGGCGTAAAGCGGGATATTGACCGGATAGAACACCATCGTCTGGAAGGTCGCAAGAAAGGGAGTCCCGCAGAACTGGTGGGGGTTCCAGAAAGGGATGGTCCCTTCACGGATCATTCTGGTAGCGAAGACCCGCCGGGGGTAGTAGGAGAACGTGCAGTCGGACGTTACCGATGGCTGGTCCAAGTCCTCACGGCTTGCCTCGGTAAGCCAGGGGAACGCGTTGGTCAGGCGGAAAGTGACAAGAGTCCGGTCGGTGAAAATCTCCCCGGCAAAGAAAGCGGTTACCAGCAGTACGAGAAAGGCAATGGCAAGAAGGTCTTTCCGGGACTGATTCATGTGGTGGTCTTTTTTCTGCCTGCTCCCCAGTAGATCTCAAACCATATCTTGGCGAGCTCCTGCAGCGTGCTGAGAATATGGCTCGGCCGGACCGTGCTTGAGCCTCCCACCCTGGGATAGTGTCTCACACCGATCTCGGTAATCCTGAAGCCATGATACCTGGCTTTCGCGAGGATCTCGGTATCCACGAAAAACTTCTTGGATCTTATCTCGATGACGTCGAAGACCTCACGCCTGAAGAGCTTGAAGGCGCAGTCTATGTCTCTCACCCTCAGCCTGAAGATGGTGCGCGCCAGCAGGTTATAGCACCACGCGAGGAAGAGCCTGGTCAGCGGGTCGAACCGGTAGATCCTGAAACCCACGACGATATCGTAGTCCTCGATCGCGGGCAGCATGTTCTTGACTTCCCTCACGTCGAACTGCAGGTCCGAGTCGGTATAGAAGATCAGCTTGCACTTCGCGCTGGCGAAGCCCGTCTTCAGGGCCTCCGCATAGCCCAGGTTGGTGGGCTGGTGAATCGGACGGACATGGCTGTCCTCCCTCTCGAGCCGGTCTATTATCTCGGCGGTCGAGTCGGAGCTGCCGTCATTGACCACGATGACCTCGTAGTCCTCGAGGTCCTGGGTCTCGGCTACCTCAAGAACGCGTTTCACCGCCTCCTCGATGTTGGCCTCTTCATTGTATGCCGGAAGCACAAAAGAGATCGACTTGCGTTCCATGACACTCCTCAGCCTATGTAACCGATTCCCTCAAGTCTTCTTCGTATATCGTCGCTGTCACCGGAGGAAAGCGCGCTTCCACGCGCCCGCCCCAGAAGCTCCATGTCGGTTTCCCGTACGGGATTCTGGGCCATGTAATCCTCGGCGAGGGCGCCTGAGGCCACATTGCCGTCCATCTGCCTCGGCACCGGCAGCCCCAGGAGATGAAGCACGGTGGGCGCAATGTCAAGAATGGAGAGCGGATCGAGCCGCACGCCGGTGCGGAATGCGGGCCCCACCCCCAGGAAAATGCCTTCCATCCTGTGATCGCCGGAATTCCCGTAGACGGGAACATCGAACTTATTACTCGTGAAATCGAGTGTCCCGAGAGCCTTGTTCCTCATGTCCCTGGGGAGAAAGACGATGTCGGGGGCTTCCTCAAGGTAAGGCCCGTCGTAAATCTCTTCCCTCATATAGATATCCTTGAACATGGGCTCACCGGTCTTGTCATCCCGCGTCGCAAGCAGGTCCTTCTTTATCGACTGCCGCACCTCTTCATACTCGCGGCCGGGCTCCACGCTGCCCTGTGGCTCTCGGCCCTTCAGGTTAACGAAAACCTGGCCATAGT
The DNA here is from genome assembly GCA_030622265.1 of Candidatus Eiseniibacteriota bacterium. Classification (GTDB taxonomy): domain Bacteria; phylum Arandabacterota; class Arandabacteria; order Arandabacterales; family Arandabacteraceae; genus JAUVJV01. The sequence goes on along the minus strand of JAUXGG010000227.1, from coordinate 2,406 downwards.
TCCCGCGCGAATAAGCTCTGGTCCTCGACCAGTCAACATTGGAAAGTGAGAGGAAGAACCTGTCAAGCATCATCTGCATCTTGTGGCGCGAGTGGAATCCGCCCGAGAGCCTCAGCCTGGCAAGACCGAGGGCCATCGACAATCTGTAGAACATGACCGGAGTGAGACCCAGCCTGTAGGCAAGCCGCTTAACGAGCGTGCCCGGATCGCCCTTGAGCCTCAAGTAACCTTTGTCCAGGAGCCAAACATTGAAAGCCAGGAAAGTATGGATAGGGCCGAAGCCGTGGTCGGATGCTATGATGACATTCGCATCGCCGGCATCTTCTATGATCTCGGCGACTCCCCTGTCGAGCTCCGTGAAGAACTTCTTGAGCCTGGGTCCGTGCTCGGCGCTCTCGGCCGGGTCATGCCGGGGATGGCTCTCGTCCAGGAGATGCCAGAGCTCATGCTGCGCGCGGTCGGTTCCCCAGAAGTGCGAGAAGAAGAGGTTCCAGTCGAGGTTCCCCATAAGGTGCCGCGTAACCTTGATATTATAGTCCAGCACATCGAAGAGCTCATCCAGGACCAGCCCCACGCCCCTTTTGGAATAGACCTGGCGGTGATAGAGCCTGTAGGGCCCGAACCGCTTCTCGAGGTCCTCAAGCACCTCCGGCGGATGGGTGAAGTCCCGCTTGCCGAAAGGCGTCAGAAAGCCGCTTATCATGCAGCCGTTCACTTCCTCGGGCGGGTAGGTTATGGGAACACTCACTATCGCGGACTTAAGTCCCGCCTCGCCGGCGATTTCCCAGATGGGCTTGCCGTCGCGAAGCGTGGAGTTAACTGGTATCTCGCCGAAGGGATTCCTCGTCGTTACGGCGTTTTCCGACAATCCCCTTCGCCTCAGAAGGAACTCGAAGACCCCGTGCTTGCCGGGATTGAGCCCGGTGAAAAAGCTGGTCCATGAGATCGCGGTTACCGGCGGAACCAGGGTGACCAGGTCAGATGATGTCCCCTGCTTCAAGAGCTCGGCGAGCCTCGGCATGGTACCGTCTTCGGCGAACTTGGAGAAGAGGTCCCACGTGGAGCCATCGAGCCCCAGGATCAGGACTCTTGGACCGGTTGGCAAAACCATTAACCCACCTCCATCTTGGAAAAATCAGCAATCGTGAGGAAAAGCCCGGTTATCGCCCCGAGAAGATTGAGCCTGTTGACCTTGAGTTTCTCATTTTCGACCATCACCATCACCCCATCAAAGAAAACGTCTATGGGTTCGGCAAGTTCCAGCAAAGCCTGGAGCGCGTCGCGGAATCTCTTTTCCCTGGTGGCGCCGTTGAACTCATCGAGTATCCCCGTATATGCGCGGTAGAGCTCGCCTTCGGCGGCGTCCTCAAAGAGGGATTCATCCACTTCGCCACCGTCCATGCCCCTGGTTATGTTGCAGGCCCTCTTGAAGGCCGTCATCAACTTGCCGAAGCGTTCGTCCTTTTCGAACTCCTTGATGGCTTCCAGCTTGGTGGCAACCATCACCGGGTCGGTGTGGTCCGCCCCACCGAGGGCGCTTGCAACCATGTCGGGGCGGTTACCGGCATCAACCAGCAGGGTCTGTATGCGAGGCTCAAAGAAATCCCAGAGCCACTCACGTAAATTATCCCTCCCCGCCGTCAGCTTGTCCCCGTAGAGCTCGATCGAGATCGAGCAGGCTTCATCCAACTTAAGGTGTATCTGCTTTCCTATGAGAATGCGCACCACCCCTATGGCCTGGCGCCTGAGAGCGTAGGGGTCCTCTGAGCCTGTAGGCAGCAGACCTACACCAAAACACCCCACAATGGAATCCAGCTTGTCGGCAAGCGCCAGCATCGATCCCGCCTCGGTCTCGGGTAAAGCGTCGCCCGCGAAACGCGGCAGGTAGTGCTCGTAGATGGCCGCTGAGACTCCCTCGTCCTCACCCGACTCCCCGGCGTATTCGCGGCCCATCGTGCCCTGGAGGCTCGAGAACTCCTTCTCCCGCACCATCAGAGACGTGAGGTCAGCTTTATAAAGGCGCGCCGCTCGCTCGAGTGTAACATCCACCTGAAAGCCGACTGTCTCCGACAGGCTGCGCGCGAGCTTTGACACTCGGGAGGACTTCTCGCTCAAGGTCCCGAGTTGCTCCTGCCACACCACGTGGGTGAGCCTCTCCGCCATCACATTGAGTCCGTCCTTAAGATCCTGCTGCCAGAAGAAATGGGCGTCATCAAGCCTGGCCTTCAGGACCCTCTCATTGCCATGCTTTATCTTGCCCGCGGGGTCCGAGCCGGTGTCCGCGACCGCCACGAAATACGGCATCAACTTGCCGGCGCGGTTGCATACGGAGAAGAAGTCCTGGTGTTCCCTGAGGGCCGTGACAACCACCTCTGAGGGCATGTCCAGGAACTCCTCCGAGAAGCT
>JAUXGG010000421.1 GCA_030622265.1 Candidatus Eiseniibacteriota bacterium | reverse complement strand
GCGGACACCGATATGCAGGCGGCTCTCCTCTTCTCAGCCGCTTTCTCGGCGATCCCTATCCGCTCGAGCGCCTTATCCGACCGGGGTTCATCCCCGACATTGGCCACAAACAGCACCGATTTTAGCGACAGGAGCTGAATCTCATTGAGCACCGAGGCCAGCTCGGGATCGAGCTCTTCCGGCTCGACGAAGCTGCGGCCCTCGTCCAGAGTGGCCCTCACCTCGCTCAGGAACTTCTCCTGTTTCCGGGCATGTTCATCCCCGGTTCGCGCTATCTTCTGGAGTTTGTCTATCCTGCGGTCGAGGGCCTGGATGTCCGAGAGAAAGAGCTCGGTCTCGACGATCTCCAGGTCCCGCGCCGGATCGACATCACCCTCGATGTGAACCACCGAGCTGTCCTCAAAACACCTGAGGACGTGGGCTATGGCGTCGACGCCCCGGATATGAGAGAGAAAGAGGTTTCCCAACCCCTCTCCTTTGCTCGCCCCGCGCGCCAGGCCGGCGATATCCACAAACCTGAGCACCGGATGGGTGACCTTCTCAGGCTCTACGACCGCGGCCAGGCCGTTAAGCCTCTCATCCGGCACCTCGATCATGGCGATGTTTGGCTCTATGGTACAGTACGGGTAGTTGCTCGCGTCCGCCCGTGCCCTGGCCAGGGCATTAAAGAGCGTGGACTTGCCCACATTCGCAAGCCCGACGATGCCGATCTCCATCACTGCTCCACCCGCCTCATCATTGCTCCACCCGCCTCATCATGGTTCCGCCCGCCTGTTGTAGGTGTTCATGGCCGCATCCAGACCGGAGGCGGCAATGTCAAGAACCGCCCGCCCGGCCTCTTCCTTCACCGTCCGGACATTCTCCATCTCATCTCCGGTAAACCTCGCCAGCGCGAAATCCGCCCAGTCTGTTTCCTCGGGCAGCGGCCCCACGCCTATTCTCAGGCGCGGGAAGTCCTGCGTTCCCAGCTGGTAGATAACCGAGGACAGACCATTGTGACCGCCTTCGCTTCCGCGCTTGCGTATCCTCAGGGTCCCGAAAGGAAGATTGAAATCGTCGCACACAACCAGGAGCTGCTCCGGTCGTGCCCCAAGACTCTCCAGAACCTGGGAAGCGGCTTTCCCGCTGGCGTTGACGAAGGTCGTCGGGACTATGAAATAGAGATCCTTTTCCGGATCGTGCGCGCTGTAGAAGCCACCGCGTCCGGCCAGGAGCTCGAGACCGAGCTGCCCGGCAAGACCGCCAATGACTTCCTTGCCGACATTGTGCCGGGTACCCTCATAACGATCACCAGGGTTACCGAGTCCGAAAGCCACCAACAAGTCCTACTTCTCCGCCTTCTTCTCGGTATCCTCGGCCTTTCCCGGCTCTTCCTTCTCCCCTTCCGCGCCTTCCTCGGCAGGCTTCTCCTCTTCGCCCTCTTCCACCGCCTCGGGCTTGACCTCTTCGACGACCGTCGGGGCGACAATCGTGATCACGGTGGATTCCGGATCCGTCACGATTCTGGCGTTCTCCACGGTGAGGTCGCCCACCTGGACGGAGTTACCGATTTCGAGATCGTCGACGATCACCTTTACCCCGTCCGGAATGTTGACCGGCAGACACTCCACCTCGACCTCCCAGAGGATGACCTCGAGGATGCCTCCCCCCGTCTTCACGCCCACGGCCTCACCCACGATCTCGATGGGTACATTCACCGTGATCTCCTTGGTCATGGAGATATGCTGGAAGTCCGCGTGGAGAATGTCACGCCTGACGGGGTGATACTGGATGTCCCTGATGATCGCCTTGCACGAGCCCTCCTTCGCACCATCGATCTTGAGCTCGAGGATCACGTTTTCCCCGGCCGCGGTCCGTATTACCGGATAGAAGTCATTGTAGTCGACGCTGATCGCCTGAGATTCCTTCCCCTCACCGTAGAGAACGGCAGGGAATGAACCCTCACGCCTGGTCTTTCTTGCAACACCTTTGCCTGTCTCGGTTCTGGCCGTAGCCTTAAGTTCCACAGTTGCCATTGATCATTTAACCTCACAGAAAGAGCGAGCTGACTGACTCACCGTTGTGTATCCTCCTCATGGCCTCCCCCAGAAGGTTGGCCACAGAGAGTACCCTGATTTTGTCCGCAGGCTTCTTGCCGTCTGCGGGTATCGTGTTGGTCACCACCAGTTCCTTGACGGGTGACGCTTCTATTTTCTCCAGCGCACCTCCGGACAGGACCCCGTGAGTGCAACCGACATACACATCGCGCGCCCCGTGCTCCTTGAGCGCAACGGCCGCATTCACTATGGTCCCGCCTGTATCTATCAGGTCATCGATGATGACGACATGCCTTCCGTCCACGTCACCAATGATGTTGACTATCTCTGAAACATTGGGCATCGGCCGCCTCTTGTCAATAAGCGCGAAGGGTACCTTGAGTTTTTTTGCGAAAGCCCTGGCCATCCTGACACTGCCTATGTCGGGTGCGACGAGAGTGAATTCCTCCAGCCCCTTCTCCTTGATATACTCGACCATGACAGGTGCGGCAAAGAGATGATCGAGCGGG
>JAUXGG010000372.1 GCA_030622265.1 Candidatus Eiseniibacteriota bacterium | reverse complement strand
ACGGGTTATCGTCCTCAGTTCTACTTCCGTACGACGGATGTGACGGGGAATATCAAGTTGCCGGAGGATCGCGAGATGGTGATGCCGGGTGACAATGTGACAACGGAAATAGAGTTGATCACTCCGATAGCGATGGAACAGGGTTTGACATTCGCGGTGCGTGAGGGTGGCCGTACGGTCGGCCAGGGCGTAGTCGGCGAAATAGTAGAGTAGACAAGGACGGAGAGGCGTTAAGTGGCAAGAGAGATAATTACGCTGGCGTGCAGTGTCTGCAAGCAGCGTAACTATACGACCAAGAAGAACAGGCGGGAGCACCCGGACAGGGTCGAGTTCAAGAAGTACTGCCGGTTCTGCGGCAAGCACACGCCGCACAAGGAGACTAGATAGCCGGCCAAAGCCAGCAGGGTCTCTGAATAGGGTGAGGGAATTTGTATGTTTGAGAAGATCAAGAAGTTCCTGAAAGAGGTAAAGGTCGAGTTGATCAAGGTCACCTGGCCTACCCCGTCGGAGCTCAGAGCTACGACCACCGTAGTCATCATTACGAGTTTTATAATGGCGGTGTTCATCGGGATCGTGGACCTGGCGCTCGCTCAGATCATCGGGGTGCTGCTGAGGTAATGGAAGTGAGGTTGGTGGAGCGGTATGGCGCATAAGTGGTACGTTGTGCACACGTATTCGGGCCATGAGAACAAGGTGAAGTTTGCCCTTGAGAAGACAGTATCGGCCCAGAGCCTGGATGAAGCGGTATCACGAATCATCATCCCCACGGAGAATGTGACCGAGATGCGCAACGGGAAGCGGACCATTACCACCAGGAAGTTCTTTCCCAGCTATATCTTGGTGGAGATGGACCTTACGGATGACACGCTTCACATAATAAACAACACGCCCGGCGTCTCGCGGATGGTGGGTGTGGGGGGCAGGCCGACGGCCTTGAGGGAAGAAGAGGTTGAGAGGATACTCGATGCTATCGATACGGGGAAGGTCAAGCCGACCCCTGAGATTCCTTATAAGACGGGCGAGCACGTGAGGGTAATCGATGGGCCCTTCACGGACTTCACGGGTGTGGTGGATGAGGTTAACCCGGAGCGGGGAAAACTCAAGGTGATGGTGAGCATATTCGGACGCCCGACGCCCGTGGAACTGGATTTTTTACAGGTTGAGAGTGTTTAGGAGCGAATCATGGCGAAGAACGTGATGGCCACAATCAAACTCCAGATTCCGGCGGGCAACGGTACTCCGGGCCCCCCGGTCGGACCGGCGCTTGGCCAGCATGGTGTTAACATCATGGAGTTCTGCAATGCGTTTAATGCGCGGACCAAGAAGGACGTGGGATTGATAATCCCGGTGGTGATAAGCGTTTACCAGAACAGGACTTTCAGCTTCATCACCAAGACCCCTCCGGCAGCGATACTGCTTAAGCGTGCCGCGGGAATCGCCAAGGCTTCCGGAGAGCCCAACAAGACCAAGATCGGCAAGGTCACGGTTGATCAGGTGAGAGAGATCGCCAAGATGAAGATGCCTGATCTCAATGCCAATGATGTTGAAGCCGCAATGGAGATGGTCAAGGGTACTGCCCGGAGCATGGGCATCGAGGTTGAATAAAAGGCGGGTTGAAAAAGGATGAAAAGGGGCAAGCGTTACAATTCTGCTGCTGAGAAGATGGACAGGGATAAGCTCTATTCGCTGGCCGAGGCTATCGGACTGGTGAAGGAGGCTGCCGCTGCTAAGTTCGACGAGAGCGTCGAAGTCGCGGCCAATCTCAACGTGGATCCCAAGAAAGCTGATCAGCAGGTTAGAGGAACCGTGGTCCTGCCTCACGGGACCGGCAAGAGTGTGAAGATACTCGTGCTCACCCGTGGCGAGAAAGAGAAAGAGGCGCAGGAGGCGGGAGCGGATTTCGTAGGCAGTAATGAGTTCATAGACAAGATCAAGGAAGGCTGGACCGATTTCGATGTCGCGATAGCGACACCTGACATGATGGGTGATGTCGGCAAGCTGGGCAAGATCCTGGGTCCGAGAGGCCTGATGCCCAACCCCAAGTCGGGGACCGTGACATTCGAGGTCGCCAAGGCAGTGCAGGAAGCCAAGGCGGGCAAAGTCGAGTACAGGGTGGATAAGGCCGGCAATATCCATGTGGCGGTGGGCAAGGTCTCATTCGGCCCGGAGCAGCTCAAGGAGAACACCAGGGTGCTCCTGGGCGAGCTCGTGCGGGCCAAGCCGTCGGCCGCCAAGGGCCAGTACATAAAGAGCCTGACCCTGAGTTCCACAATGGGACCGGGGGTTAGGGTCGATCACATGACCGAAGTTGCTGCTCTGAAGATGTAGCGGGTGGAGAAAATGGCAAGTCCAGAGAAGAAAGCGGTAAGACCAGAAAAGGCTGAAGCGGTAGAGGTACTGAAGAAGAAATTCAGCGATGCCGCCGGTATCATCCTGGCGGACTTCACCGGGCTTACGGTGGAGGAGGCAAATGACCTCAGGCGTAAGTGTCGGGAGGCCCATGTTGAGTACCGGGTCATCAAGAACACGCTTGCGCGGCTGGCTGCCCGCGCGGCCGATCTCGGCGAGCTCGAAGAGCACTTCGAGGGCCCCGTGGCGGTTGCCATGAGTGAGAGCGACTCGATAGCGCCCGCCAGGGTGATTGCCGAGTTCAGGAGGGGCGTGCAGAAACCCGCCTTCAAGGCGGGTTATTTGGAAGGCAGGATGTTCACGCCGGAGGAGATCCGCCGGATAGCCGTGTTGCCTTCGAAGGAAGGACTGATAGCGCAGGTCATCGGGGCCGTCGAGGGTCCCATGGCACAGCTTGTTTTCACATTGGAAGGAGTGTTGAGGAACCTTATTTCGATTCTGGATCAGGCTT
>JAUXGG010000197.1 GCA_030622265.1 Candidatus Eiseniibacteriota bacterium | reverse complement strand
GAGCTTCCGGGTAGGAAGCACCGGATAATAGGGGTTGGTGCTCGACCCGAAATCATCGATAGCGTAGTAGACGCTCTCGCCGGATGTCCGGAGCTCCGGCTCATGCACCTCGTAGAAGTGGCTGCTGATTCCGGATGTAGCGGCACCCGCGAACACCAGGATGCCGGCCAAAGCCGTCAGAACTGCCAGGAGACAATGCTTGCTCATTCTCCTACCTCCCTTGTAGTCCATGGATCCAATCGCCGCCCTTACGGCTCAACAAATAGACGAGCCCATATGGGCTCGGCAATTGTTTCCCTCAGTTGATGTCATCGACCCTTTCGTCATCAGTCGTTTTGTACATTATACCAGACCGGAGGGCCTGTATTCAAGTGATTTCGGGCGCGGTGGCGTGATACGCCGCTCTCACATGAGGGGACAGGATGGGTGGATCGGCTCGCGAATTCACAAATCGGTACCTGACCCCGAGGTTGTGAATTCACAACTCACGAGCTGAGGCCGATGTGTTATGTTCCCGATGTGTTATGGTAGGGGGAGATATGAAGCAGGATGAACGCTGGGATGAAATCTGGAGTGAGAAGAGGCGGGTAACCTCAGGCAAGCTGGGGACTTTCCTGGCCAAGGATGTCATCCACAGGACGGTTACGGGTATCCTCCGGCGGGAGATACCTGACCCGGAAGGCAGGAGGATCCTGGAAGAGGGATCAGGCACCGGCATGGTGTCCCTCGGCCTGGCGGAGCGGGGCGCGGCCGTCTTCCTCCTGGATAAGTCTGATGAGGCCCTGGCTTTCTCAAAGGCCCGGTTCGCCGGGGCCGGCAAGGATCATCTTGCCACTCAGGCGTCCATACTCGATCTGCCCTTCAAGGACGGCTCCTTTGACTCAGTCTGGAGCGGCGGGGTGATCGAGCACTTCACCCTTGAGCAGCAGATCCGGATTCTTGAGGAAATGCTCCGCGTCACGCGGTCCGGTGGCAGGGTAGTCGTGATAGCCCCGTCGGCAGATGCGCGCATCTACGGCAAGGCCAAGGCTCACGCCGACCGCCGTAAGGCCTGGCAGCCGGGTTATGAAGTGCCCATATCCTCACTCGGCGAGGTGGCGAAGGGCGCAGGGGTCGATCTCGCGCGGGAATACCGGGTGGGCCTCCTGGCCGAACTCCACTTCCTCAAGTATTACTTCGGGAACTCGAAACCGCTCCGGATGGCCTGGGCCGGCTTGGTGGAAGTCATAAGCCGAATCCTCTTTCCCCTCAATCGCCTCCCCGGCTACCTCCTGGTCTCGGTTTTTGAGAAGAGATCCTGATGGGCCACTTATCTACACTATCCAACGAGAGATCTAACGCGAGGTTCGAGGACAAGTAGGTTCGAAGGCCGTCGGGCCAGCCTCTCAACCCAGCTACGACCGATTGCGCAGGTGAAATGCTCTAATCCGGCAGGTTAAAAAGAGTGCGGGTGTTTTTCTCGGTCAGCCGGTCAACTTCTTCAGCGGGTTTCTCCAGGAACTCGGCAACGCGCTTTAATACGTACTTCACATGCGCCGGCTCATTGCGCTTGCCGCGGTACGGCACCGGGGTCAGATAGGGGCAGTCGGTCTCGATCAGGATCCTGTCCTCAGGGATCCATTTTAAGATCTCCTGTGCCTTCTTGCCATTATAAGTGATGGGTCCGGCGAAGGATATGTACAGACCCAGCTCGACACCCTGCCGGGCAAGGTTGAGATCACCCGAGAAACAGTGAAGCACCCCGCGGCTGACCTTCTCGTCCTTGAGGATGTGCATGGTCCGCTGGTGGGCATCCCGGTCGTGGATGATTATGGGAAGGTTGAGGTTCTTCGCCAGCCCGATCTGCAGCCTGAACGCGTCTTCCTGGGTACGCCGGGGGGAGAGGTCCCTGTAAAAGTCCAGCCCGATCTCCCCGATGGCAACCACCCCGGGGTGATCGGCGAGTTCTTCCAGAGTGTTCAACACATCGAGGTTGAGCGCTTTTGCATCGTGAGGGTGGACACCCACGGCAACATGGATATTGTCATGGTTCTCCACCAGACGCACCGCAGCCTCGCTGGAGGGCAGATCGAAACTGGCATTCACGATCGCGGTGACACCGGCCTCCCGGGCTCTTTCCAAGACCGCCCGGAGGTCCTTCCGGTAGGCCTTATAGGTCAGGTGGGCGTGGCTGTCTATCACGTCACGGCCTCAGGAAATCCTGGACCCGGGCGAAGCTTCGGAGTCCGGCACCAGCACGATCACTTTGTCTCCGTCGGTCGCGGCCAGGACCATGCCGCGGGATTCGACGCCGCGTATCTTGGCGGGCTTGAGATTGGCCACCACTATGACATTCTTGCCCGTAAGCTCTTCCGGGGCGTAGTGCTTGGCGATCCCGGCCACGATCTGGCGGTCCTCCCCGCCGATATCGACCTCGAGCTTCAGGAGCTTATCCGCCCCCTCCACCATCGTGGCGCTCTTTATATGCGCCACCCGGAGGTCCATTTTCTTGAAATCCTCAAACTCAAGAACTCCCATCTGCTTCCCCTTCGACTTCTTACCGGTTCCGGCCCCCTGCGTTTTGGCCCTGGCTTGCCTGGGCCGGGCATCCGCGCCGTCGGCTTCGATCCGCGGGAACAGGGGCGTAAGATCTCCGAGTCTCCCGGAGAGACCTTCCCAGGACTCCCGCCAACCAAGCGAATCTTCAAAAGTGGTCCCCGAGATCTCCTCATCGATGCCCAGCGTTGTCCACATGTCCTGCGCCTTGCCCGGCATGAAGGGGAACAGGAGAACCGCGATCTCTCTAAGAATCTCGCAGAGCGTGAACAGCACCCGGGCAGCCTCAGGCTTGCCCTCCGGCTTTTTCATCAGCGACCAGGGGGCTCTTTTCTCTATATGGCGGTTGGCCGCACGAATTACCTTGAAGACTTCCGAGATGCCGTTATGGATCTCATAGCGTTCCATGGCGGCCAGATATGCTTTCTGCGTTTCCTCACAAACCGCCCTTATCTCACCACCCGAATCCTCCGCACGTTCACTCTCCGAAGGTATCCGGCCATCGAAATACTGCTTGATCATGCCGCATGTCCGGCTGACCAGATTCCCGAGATCGTTGGCAAGCTCCGAGTTGTAACGCTGGAGGAACTGTTCCCAGGAAAAGTCGCCGTCCTTGCCGAAGGTCACTTCCCGCGACAGGTAATAGCGAAGCGAATCCGGGCCGTACTTCTTTGCAGCATCCAGCGGCTCCACGATATTGCCAAGGGTCTTGCTCATGCGCTCACCCTTGAAATTCACGAATCCATGGCCGTGGATGGCTTTTGGCAGCTCAAGACCTGCGCTCATGAGCATCGACGGCCAGAGTATGCAGTGAAAGCGCGTAATGTCCTTACCAATTATATGCAGGTCCGCCGGCCAGTAGCGTTCAAAGGTTTCCTTGTCATCGGGGAAACCGACAGCGGTCAGGTAGTTTGTCAGGGCATCGAACCAGACGTAGAAAACGTGTTCGGGGTTGCTCGGAACCGGAATGCCCCAGGCTCCACCGGACCTCGATATGCTGACATCGGTGACCCCTCCCTTGATGAAGCTGACAATCTCGTTCTTCCGGGAGTCAGGCTGGATAAAGCCGGGGTTCTCCTCGATGTGCTTGAGCACCGCATCGGCATACTTCGAGAGCCTGAAGAAGAGGTTCTCTTCCTCAATCCACTTGGGCTCCCGCTTGTGCATCGGGCACTTTCCCTCAACGAGGTCGTCTTCCTTAAGAAACCCCTCGCAGGAGACGCAGTACCAGCCCGCGTACTTCGACTTGTATATGTCACCGTTGTCGTTTATGCGCCGGAACATCTCCTCCACCGCGCGCTGGTGACCCGGCTCGCTGGTACGGACGAACCGGTCATATGAGATCTCGATTCCTTCCCAGGTTTTCTTGAAGATATCCGCCATGCCGTCGGTAAACTTCTCGGCGGAAAGGTCCTTCTTCGCCGCTCCCTTGAGCACGTTCTGGGAGTGCTCATCATTGCCCATTGAGAAGTAAGTGGTGTACCCCTGAAGGCGCTTGTACCTCGCTATGATGTCGGCACACACTTTTTCATATGCAGTGCCCAGGTGAGGAACATTGTTGGCATAGTCGATCGCCGTGGTGAGATAGAACTTATTGCCCATCGTAATTCTCGTGGTCGTCGTCATGCTCATCGCCGTGCTCGTCGTTCTCATCGTGCTCATCGTGATTGTCTTGATCATCGTGGTCATCATCATCTTCATCCTTGGTGATCACGACTTTCCACACGGTCGAGGGTTTCTTGGCCGGCCCGTCTTTTGTGATCTGGTCCAGCGTGAACCTCATCTCATTTCCGCTTTCGTCCTCCACCACGACAGCCTGGGCGAATATGTCAACATCCGTCACCTTCGCGTCGCCATATGGTGTTTCGATTCTGGCGCCAACCTTGGGCAGCCGCTTGGCAACTTTCATGTAGTAGTCCCGCTCATAGGCGAGGCAGCACATCAGGCGGCCGCACGCCCCCGAGATCTTGGTGGGGCTGACTGACAGGCTCTGATCCCTCGCCATCTTCAGCGTCACCGGCTCGAATTCCTGGAGCCAGGTCGTGCAGCAG
>JAUXGG010000014.1 GCA_030622265.1 Candidatus Eiseniibacteriota bacterium | reverse complement strand
GGGGGTGTATGCTCTATAGTAAAATAGCGCAAATAGTTCCTAAAGCGCCACCGGGAACTGGGGAGGCGCGGCGTTTAAGAAACTCTATTAGCCCGAATCTCAATTGTAAGTGGCCGAGAACCGGACTCCGAAGCTGGGTCCGGACCAGTTTGAACTTATGTCCGGGTCGCTGACCGAGTGGTATCCGAAACCTCCGGCCACACCCAGGCCCCAGCTATCACTGACCCACCATTCCTTGCCCGCAGTGATGTCGAATGCGGGGCCATAATCCGAATCTGCGCTGACATTGTCATAAGTCAGGATCAACTGTGCCGCACAGATCGATTCCGACACATAGAAGTTTGACGGCATGAAGTAATAGGTCAAACCGCTCCCAAAACCGCTCAGGCTAAAGTCGAGATCATTAGTAGAACCTGTCTCGCAGCGACCATCACAGATTTTGATTTCGGGGCTGCTTGTCACCCATCCGATCAAGGTCCCATGCAATGCAAGATTAGGTGTCACCATGCCGCCGATCGGCAGGTTTATGTCACCGCTGGTTCCGGAGAATTGCAGGCGCATGCCCCAGCTCCTCAACCTTGGACCTCGCGTAGCCGAAGCCGCCGGAGAGACGGAGGAAGAGCCCGCTATCATGGCTCCTGGGACCGGCACCCACCTCGCCGACTGACGAGATCAGGATCATCGAAAGCAGGATCACGACTGTAAGCAGTCCGCGTGTTAGTCTTACAAACTACCTCCTTTCCTGTGGGAAACAGGTCCCCACCTTGTCGCTCAGATGCACCCGGCAGCTCCGGATGAGCAACCGATGCCAGAGATTGGCTGGGGTGTCAACCCAGTTGACAGCCCAGCGCGTGGTCTGGAGATTCGCGGACGGAGATAGGGGCGCCGCCACCGGGGGGGGTGGCGGCGCCCCTGATTGAAGGGCAAGGAGCCCTGACGTAGGGGGCGCCAGGACTCCCTGACGGCCGATGATCCTAGTTGGTTAGAATCATCTTGCGGGTCTCGGTGAATCCTTTGCCCTTCAATGTGTAGAAGTAAGCGCCAGGAGCAAGCTGGACGCTGTCGAAGCCGACCTCGTAGACGCCGGACAGCATGTCCCGGTCAACCAGCGTGGCAACTTCCTGGCCCTGAACATTGTACACCTTGAGCGAGATGTGTCCGCTTCTGGGAACGGAGTATCTCACCCTTGTTGTGAAGCTAAACGGGTTAGGATAGTTCTGGCCCAGGAGGGTCCTGGTCGCGGGCTCGAGTTCGAGGATCTCCTCAACACCCACGAAGTACTCCTCGGCGCAAGGATCGAAGTTGGTCCACTTGTACAGCCAGGTCTCATCCAGGTTTAGCGTGCAAGGGAAGGCACCCCTGTAGTTGACCACGTCAAAGAACGGATCCTGGAGCTTCGGATAGGTGAAGTCGGTTCCGTTGGTGATCAGCGGGGAGTCGCACTGCGGACGAGGATCCGGATTGTTCAGATTGCTCATGTCCTGGAGCTTGATGTAGCTCGGCATGCTCGTGGTTCCGGCGCCGCCGTTCGAGTCCTGGTTGCCGTAGCCTGCGGTGTTTAGCCACGCGAGCACTCCAGGCGGAATGGGATCGGCAGCAGGCCACGCGCTCTCGTGATGGATATGGCTCGATCCCGGCGGAATCCTGCTCGCCTGGATATTAGTCTGCTTGAGCCGCAGGGTGTCGATGTTGCACCACAGATGTGTGGAATCGTTACGAATGCTCATGCCCCAAGGGTAACCCATGATACAGGAATTGTAGATCGAGGTCATGGTGTTACGGCGAAGCACGGCGCCATACTGATAGTTGGTTCCGATGGTATTACCGACATGAGCGTCGGTAAGCTCGGGACCGACCAGCGTGACATTACAGAAGACCGGCCTCGTGGTTGGCTTGGCCTCGTAAGGCGAGTCGCCCTCGTTGTCGGACTCGAAGCCGTTACTCTGTCCCGTAGGATCGAACACTTCGACGTCTCTCAAACCGAAGGCATACTGCACCTTACCTGAATAACCGAAGTCGGTATCGAACTCGTCGTCGGTTCCACCGAACGCCACCAGGTACTTGGCATTGACGGTCCCGCCGAACCATTCGAAGGAGTCGTCAAACGAGTAACTCACCTGGATGTGGTCAATCTGGGTCCCGTCGCCGACGCCGCCCATGGTGAGACCGTTGACCTCGTTGTTGAGCTGGAACCTGTAGCCGGGGAACTCGATCCTCACATATCTGAAGATACCGCTATTGTCGTGAGGCAGGTTTCCTCCGTAGGTTCCGGAAATGATCCCGCCCTCGATCAGAGGGTTGCTCTGGTTCACGGGGGCTTCACCGAGGATTATCACACCGCCCCAGTCGCCGGGCTCGCGCATGCAGGCAGGCTTCATGCTGGTAAACACGATCGGGGCTTCCTGGGTGCCGGTAGCCATGATCTTGGCTCCCCTGGTGATGATTAGCGTGGCAGCCGTATCACCACGGACCACGGTACCCGCGGGAATGGTCAGCGTGTAGGTGGAATCCACATAGTAGAGCCCCGTCAGGTAGTACAGGCTATCCGGCGAAAGCACCCTGTCGGCCTGCCTGTGGTAATCGGTCCTGCCTGAGCCAAGACCCGGGCCAAGCACGACGCCGCAAAAGTCCGGGGTAGCAGCCGCGCCCTGCGGGTCGAAGTTGGTCCAGCCATAGGTCCACTGCTTGTTCAGTGGCAGGGTAGGATCGAAGGCGCCACGGTAGGTCGTGGGCGTGAAGTGCCCATGCTGGAGCTTCGGGTATGTGAAGTCTGTACCATTGGTCACCAGCGGCGATGTCAGCCTGGGCCTCGGGTCCGGATCCTGGAGATCATGCATGTTCTGAAGCTGGATATAGCTCGGCATGCTCGTGGTCCCGGCCGCACCGTCGGAGTCCTCGTTACCATAGCCTGCGGTGTTCACCCATGCCAGCACTCCGGGCGGAATGGGGTCGGCAGCAGGCCAGGCGCTCTCGTGATGGATGTGGCCTGATCCCGGCGGAATCCTGCTTGCCTGCAAATTGGTCTGCTTGATCTGCAGGGTGTCAATGCTGCACCACAGATGGGTGGAATCGTTACGAATGCTCATGCTCCAGGGGTAACCCATGATGCAGGAGTTGTAGATCGAGGTCATGGTATTACGGCGAAGCACGGCGCCGTACTGGTAGTTGGTTCCCAGCGTACTACCGACCAGGGAATCCACTGCCTCGGGACCGACCAGGGTGATGTTCGAGAAGACCGGCCTGGTCGTGGGCTTGGCCTCGTAAGGCGAATGGCCTTCATTGTCGGACTCGAAACCGTTGCTCTGTCCCGTAGGATCAAACACCGAAACGTCCCTCAAACCGAAGCCGAACTGCACCCTGCCTGAGTAACCGAAATCGGTATCGAACTCGTCGTCGGTTCCACCGAGGGCCACCAGGTACTTGGCATTGACGGTCCCGCCGAACCATTCGAAGGAGTCGTCGAACGAGTAACTGACCTGCACGTGGTGAAGCTCCGTGCCGTCGCCGACGCCGCCCATGGTAAGGCCGTTGACCTCGTTATTGAGCTGGAACCTGTAGCCGGGCCACTCGATCCTCACATACTTGAAGATACCGCTGTTGTCATGAGGCTGGTTGCCCCCATAGGTCCCGGAAATGATCCCGCCCTCGATCAGGGGGTTGCTCTGGTTCACGGGGGCTTCACCGAGGATTATCACGCCTCCCCAGTCACCGGGGGCACGCTGGCCCTCGGGCTTGAGGCTGGTGAAGACTACCGGCCTGTACTGGCTGCCCATCGCATAGATGTCGGCTCCCCTGGTGATGATAAGGGTCGCGGCGGTGTCACCCTTGATCACGGTACCCTGGGGGATGGTCATGGTGTAGGTGGAGTCCACATAGTAGAGTCCGGTCAGAATGTAAGTCGTGTCGGCCGAGAGCACGCGGTCGGACATGCGGTGGTAGTCGGTCCTTCCGGAGCCGAGTCCGGGACCGAGAACCACGCTGGGCCTTGCCTGCGCCGTGACACCCCAGGCTGTCAGAAGAACAAGCAGAAGCAATGAGATTCTCTTCATTACTGGTTTCCTCCTTCTATGCATATGATTACCGTCTTTTGACTTTGTCTCGCCCCTAAGGAGTGACGCAGTCATGGTTATAGTGAGTGGCGAATTCACCGAAGTCGACCAGGTTCACTGTCCCGTCACAGTTGAAATCTGAACAGGGATCCGTCCCGTTGTAGTTAGTCGCGAAGTTGCCGAAGTCGACCAGGTTGACCACGCAGTCCGAAGTGTTATCCGGACTGGCAATGCTCATCCAGTTGCTGGGGCCGAGCACAATGTCGTCCACGGTTGCGTAGAACTGCATGTCGCCGCAGCCGCCGATTTTTTTGAACTCTGCCGTGACCGTTCCCGCCGCGTCTGTCGGACCTACCAGCTTGGTATCTTCCAGCTGGTACGGTGCTGGTTCGCCATCCGGGCAATAGCAGAAATCGTCATCGGCATAGGCCCAGACGATCACATCCTTGCCAGGCAGCGGCGTGCCGTAGCAGTCCCTGAGCGTGACTGAAACCGTTATCACGTTCATATCACCGTTTGGACAGAAAGCGGCGCCCGGTATGACGGCGCAAGAGCCGTTGCCTGTCGCCACGACAGTGGATGTTCCCATGCACGGCAGGCCGGCGAACGCTATGCCGGTCAGCAGTGTAGCCAGGACAATCGCTGTGCTGGCAGTCAACACCATCTTAGACATTGTCATCCCTCCTGCGTTGAGCTATTCGGTTGGAATCCGTTACGCTTGCGGGCCTGTCTGACTTGCGGTCAGGTGTTCCGTCAACAGGTCCGGCGCAGGTTACTCCGGGGCAGATTCAGTGGGGCAGATTACCAGGTTCCGGGCTGCCTCACCTCCTTTCAGAAGTCTCTTCCTTGAAACGCCCAGTGCTTCCAAGTGATCCTCGCTGCTGATTGATCATCACATCCTGTATGAAAGCCCGAGAGAGTACTCCGCGTACCTCTCCACAGTCCTGTATGAATCACCATTGCGATAGGTGTGAACCTCGTCGTTGGACAGGAGATCCTTGGCGGTGAACCGGAACCGCAGCCCGCGCATCAGGTCCTGGACTATGACCATATCCAGGACGTCACGCGCCTCCTCAAAGATGTCCTGGGAGGCTATCCTATCGAGGTCCCCATTGATATCGTATCTCGTGTTACCCACGGCCCAGATATGCCTGCCGATCTTGTTGTAGAGGATCGAGAACGAGCTGCCCAGTGAGGGTTCCTCCCATGCTAGCGTCACGTTGAACATCCACGGGGACTGGCCCTGCAGCCCCCTTGTCGCCCTGATCACGGGTTTGTCGGACGAGGCGTTCGGCGGTTTTACCAGGAACTCGACCTCTGATTTCACGTTGGTATAGTTGGCTGTGATATCGAAGCTGCCGCCGCTGGATCCGAGTATGCCGTACAGGCAGTTCCACGGCAGCGGGATAGCGTACCATCCGGAGTCATAGGAATAGCCGAAGGACTTCCTGAGTTCCAGCTCCCAGCCGTAGTTCCTGCCGGAGGGAGAGTTAAACCAGGTCTTCACCGCCCTCTCCGGACTGGTCAGGAGTTTGACCTCTATGGGGTCATCGAGCTCCTTGTAGAAGTAGCTTGCCGCGAGCACCTGGCCCGCCTTCGGGAAGAACTCCACCCTCACATCGTAGTTGTGTATGAGCGCGCGATTTAGGTCGGGTTCGCCGATGACGTTCTGCTGCTCGTGGAAATCATAGTAAAGCACCCTGGCCAGCTCACGAAACTCCGGGCGGTTTACCGAACGGCCATATGCAAGCCGCAGGTTACTCCGGTCACTGATCATATAAGTCAGGTTGGCGGAAGGCAGCAGGTCGGTATTTTGCAAGCGCGTCTGGAACTGTCCTGACACCTCGCCGGTATTTCCGCCGACCTTCTGCTCAGAGTCCTCAACCCGGGCGCCGCCCGCCAGCCGGAAACGCTCGCTCGAGATGTCGATGGGCAAGTCGAGCATCAGGTATACGGCATTAACATCCTGCTCCGCGTCATAAACGCCGGAGAAGGGTCCGTACTCCTTGAAACGGAGCTTGCCCTGTCCGTAGTTCTCAGGATCGAAAATCGCTTCCAGGGGAAGCTTGGTGTATTCCCAGGCTCCAAAAGGATCGCTGAAGAAAGCAGCGACGCGGTAGTCGCGCGCCCGGTGATTGAAGGAAACCCCGGTCTTGATCTTGCCGATGCGCAGCGGGACAGATATGTCTGCGTCAAGGCCGTTGGTTCTCTCATTGAGATCTCTCCAGATCCGGTAGTTGTCATTCATGCCGTAGATGTCGTTACCTTGGTGATCCGTGCCCTGGTACTGGTACTCTGCGAGCTTGGCGTCGGGCATCTTGGACTTGGTTACCGAAGTGTACGCCTTCCAGCCGAGGTCAATGCCCCCCCAGGCCTGGAAGTTATGATCACCCGCCAACTTGCCAACAAAAAGACCGCGTTCCTCCCACTCGATGGACTGCCGCTGCTTTGGCGTCCAGTGCATATCCATTCCTTCTGACTGGACCACTCTCTCTTCCGCAATCTGGTTGAAAGTGCCCTCGAGGCTCACCTTGTGAAGGATTGAGGGCTTGAAGCTTGCCTTAAGCAGGCCGCCCCATAGCACGTTGAAGCGATAGCGCGTACCCTCGAAGCTGTTCTCCGGCTGGTGGGAATCGTATCTCACGTCGTTGATCTCAAGATCACTCTTATAGGAAAGTGAAGCCAGAAGGCCAATGTCCCGGCCTGCCAGTGTGTAACTATCTCCGTAGGAAATGTTGACCGAGCCATTCCAGATCGTGTTCCGGGGCCTGGTGACCCAATTATTGGGGAGAGCTTTGGCGACGGCGTCCAGATTACCATTCCTGACTCCGATATCAGGTAGGGAGCGCGTACCGTCATCAATGCCCAGCCAATCCGTGCTGCCGCCCTGAGAGCCAAGGAATGTCCTGTCCGAGATCCCGGGCGTGTGGCTGGATTTATAGGCTATATTCAGCGATCGGCTGACGGGGAAGTCGAGTGTGTTGATCTGGACCATGCCCCCGCTGAAGCTCCCGGGCAGGTCGGGCGATGCGGTCTTCACAACCACCACATTCTCAATCTGGCTGGCCGCAACCTGGTCAAAGGCGAAGCTCTTCTTATCGACCTCCACGTCGGCACTGGTCACCCGGACCCCATTCAGTGCCGTCTCGTTGTACCGGTCTGTTGTTCCCCTGATATAAACATACTTGTCCTCCCGGACCGAGAGTCCGGTCACTCGCTTCAGGGCATCACCGGACGTGCCGTCAGGAGACCTGGCTATCTGCTCGGAGCTTATGCCGTCACGGATCGTAGCGGCTTTCTTGCGGTTGGCAAGCACCGCCACATCGGATGTCATTATGCGGTGGGCCTCCACGATGATCTCGGGGATCTCGAGAGCCTCCGACAGGAGGCTGACATTGAGAATTACGGGGTCGCCGGCAGTTGTCACCAGGCCGGTTATGGTCTTGCCTCCATAACCCATGTAGGAAACCTTCACATCATAGGTTCCCGGCGGGATATTATCGATCTTGAACTTCCCCCTAAGGCCCGAGGCCCCGCCCGTGCCGGTATCGACCAGCCAGACATTGGCGCCGATAAGCTCTTCGCCCGTTTCCTCATTGAAGACCGTTCCTATAATCGTACAGGTCTCTGCAGCGGCCGTTGTGGCCAGCAGCACGATCGAGATAGCAAGCAGGATGAATGTGCTGTCAGTTTTCATGTCCCTATGCCCCCTGTTCTTGCGATGTCGCCATCCGAGTACCCACGTCCTTGAATTACTCAGGCAGGATTATAGATGCGGCTTGTTAGGAGGCGATAAAGCGCAAGTTAAGAATTGGTTAATTCGGCAATTCCGGTGTGCTATAGTGGCCCCGGTTCCGGTTGGGAACCACAGCGATGTTTCTGAGGCCCGCCGGGAGGTAAACTGTGCTTATTAGGAACGATGCGGCGCTGTTACCGCTGGGCAGCTTCTGCCTGGTGGCCGCGATACTGCTCGGTCGCTTTGTCCACGGGGTGCCCTATATGGCTTTTGTTGAGGGGGTGCTCATCGGTGCTTCACTGGTATTCAACCTGGCCTATCTGATAAGATCGAGATCGAAGCGCAATCGCACATAGGATGGCCGGACTGAATCTGTCAGACCATGCGATGATCACCCCTGAAATAAGGAGGTAGGCATGAAGCCGCGTTCTCTGCATTTCTGTGTAATGATGGCCATGTTGCTGCTGGTGCTCACGGTGAGCTGCGGTGAGAGCCCCAGGACCGGACCGCGAATCGAGGAATTCCGCTCGATGGACCTCCTGGGAGCGGAAAGCGTCCGGGCCGAGATCGAGATGAAAGCCGGAACCCTCAAGATCGCCGGAGGGGCGGACGCGCTGATGGACGCCGACTTCGTCTACAATGTCGGGGAGTGGAAACCGGTGGTTCACTACGAAGTTGATGAGGGCCGGGGCGACCTTTCGGTGCGCATGCCGGAGGGTGAATGGTCCAGCTTCGGCGAGGGAATCAAATATGAATGGGATCTCCGCTTCAATGATGATGTCCCGATCGATCTGTACGTGGAGCTCGGGGCGGGAGAAAGCAATCTGGAACTCGCTTCGCTGCGCTTGAGGAGACTCAAGGTCATGAACGGGGCGGGGGAGACCCATGTCGACGTGGGTGGAAACCCCACCCTGGGGAAGATCAATATCTATACCGGTGCCGGAGAGGTCGAGCTTGATCTCGTGGGCCACTGGGACCACGATCTCGATGCGAGTATCAAGGGTGGTGTGGGGGAGATCACGGTAAGGCTGCCGTCGGATGTGGGGGTGCGGGTGGATGCGTCCAAGGGTATCGGCAGTATCAAGGCCGACGGCTTCATGAAAGATGGCGGAGACTATGTCAATGAGGCCTATGGCAAGAGTGGCGTAACGCTTTCCATAGACGTTGAAACCGGTATAGGCGAGATCAATCTGGAGCTGGAGGAGACCTCCGGGCCGGAGGGCACGATCATCTGACGAGTGCAGCATCTGGTGAGGCTCTTGATGAGAGCGGGATAGCAAAGTGACTGAGGGGATTGGCGACAGGTATCAGGAGGAGACCAAGTATACCAGGGACAGCCTGAAGGGGAGGATGCTGGACTGGGAAAGCAAGCCCGAGATATATAAGGAATACCCGGACAGCAAGCAGATAGAGCTTCCCCCCTTCGACGCGATCAAAACCATGGATCTCATGGGGACGCTCAAGAAGAGGAAGAGCATCCGCCATTATTCAGGCAAGCCTCTCTCACTTGAGGAGCTTTCCTACCTTCTCTGGGCATCAGGCGGGATCCAGAGGGTCGAGAGGGGAAACGCCTTCAGGACCGCTCCCTCGGCAGGTGCACTCTACCCTATCGAGACCTATCTCCTGATTGACTCCGTGGAGGGCGTTGCGGCCGGAGTTTACCACTATTCGGTCAAAACCCACCGGTTGGAGGAGTTGCGTCTTGGGCAGACGGCACACGACATCGTCCTGGCCGCGCTCAACCAGAAGATGTGCATCGAAGCGGCCGCTATCTTCATATGGACCGCGATCTTCCATCGTTCCAAGTGGAAGTATGAGGAGCGGGCCTACAGGTATATCTATCTTGATGCCGGGCACATTGCAGGGAATCTCACACTTGCCGCAACCGCAGTTGGGTTGGGAACCTGCCAGATCGGAGCCCTCTTCGATGATGAGGTCAATAGCATAATCGGCGTGGACGGCAAGGATGAGAGCGTCATCTACATGAGCCTTGTGGGACATCCCGTATGACTCCTGAGCGCCCCCCGAACCCTGAGTATTGCGGCGATCTTTATGCCGACGGCCGCCATTACGATCTCCAGCATGTGGGGATGACCGACGATATCCCATTCTACTTGAAGCAGGCACGGGAGCTGGGTGGGCCCGTACTTGAGCTCGCCTGCGGTACGGGAAGGATCACCGTCCCGCTGGCTGAGGCCGGGATCAAGATCACTGGCCTCGACCTGACCGAGGGAATGCTCCGGCAGGCCAGGGCCAGAGCCGCCGGGAAGGGTATAGAAATAGACTGGGTGTTGGGAGACTGCCGGAAGTTTGATCTTGAGCGGAAGTTCAAGTTGATCTTCTTTCCCTTCAACTCGATCGCCCATCTTCACGATCCTGAGAGCATCGAAGCCTGTTTCGCATGTGTGAGAAAGCACCTCTCAGATTACGGCCGGTTCATTGTGGACATCTTCAACCCCCGGATCGACATCCTCATAAGGGATGCCTCGCAGCGCTATCCGGTCGCAGAGTATCCTGACCCCGATGGCGGCGGCACTGTGGTCATTACCGAGAACAATGTTTATGATGCGGCAACACAGGTCAATCACATCAAGTGGTACTACAGAGTGGGGAAAAGTGGCGATGAGCGCGTGGCCGAGCTCAATATGCGCGTTTTCTTTCCCCAGGAGCTCGATGCGCTGCTCCGGGCCAATGGTTTTGAGATCGAGGCCAAGTACGGAGATTTTGACGAGAGTCCCTTCACATCCGCATCCCCCAAGCAGATCATCAGGGTCAGGCCGCCAGCCTAGTTCCCCCGGCTCAGACCGCCCGTCCCTCGCTCCTCAACACCAAGCCTCGCTCCTTAATACCAAGCTTTGACACGGAGCTGCCCGGCGGCTATCATCGTCAGGCTTCAGATGATCTTAGTCCTGAGGCAGAAATGGCTTGGAGCCCGGGGGTGCTTACATGAGCAAGACCAAACTGATCATTGCCGCAGTTCTGGTAATCCTGATCCTGATTGTGATCTTCCAGAACCTGGACAAGTGCGTTGTAAGGTTCCTGTTCTGGGGCGGATCATTGCCGGTAGCCCTGGTGTTGTTTATCGCCCTGGCGATGGGATTGGTGATCGGCGTGCTTGTTGCGACGATTTGGTTAGGTAGCAAGGATTCTGCATAGCGAAAAGGGGACAGACACCTATTTCAGCAGTTTGAAATAGGTGTCTGTCCCCTTTTTTCCTTTTCCCTTGCCCTGCAATATAAGGTCTGCGAGATTCCCTAGGATGACTACACGTTTTATCAAGATACCGTGGATATTGGCGGTAGCGCTTGTGTTCACCGGCAGCGCCCGGGCGCAGATGTCGGGTGCGCAAACCTATTGCGACCGGGCCTGCGAAATACTCAGGAACCGGATCGAGTTCGCGGGCTTTCCCCCCGAGCTGGTAGTCGCAACAGATATCATTTTCGCTTCCGAAGTGCTTCCGGCTTTCTATGAGAAGCGGGCATATCGCGTGGCCTGGAGCGGAAACCGCGGGCCGCTTCCCCAGGCTTATGAGCTCAGGCGGGTGATCGAGATGGCCTACACCGAAGGCCTGAGACCTTCGGATTATCATCTCGGTCTTATTGATGCCGCCCTGGAGCGCCTCCCGGAGGATATAGAGCGTGTCAGGTCGACAGTCCCGCATCTGATCGTGGACCTGGACCTGTTGCTGACCGATGCGTTCCTGGTCTATGCGTCTCATCTCATAAACGGTCATGTGAACCCTGAGACCATCGATCCCGAGTGGTTTATCGAGGGCTCTGAGATCGATCTTGTTGAGGTTCTGCATGATGCCCTCACGACGGGCAGGGTCGCGGACGCGCTTGATCGCCTGCGCAGCACATCGCATTGCGCCCTGCGCCTGATGGGAGCCCTTGCCCGGCACCGGGCTCTGGCCGATGAGGGAGGATGGTCCGCGATTCCCGCCGGCCCGAAGATGGAGAAGGGTGACCGCGGGGAGCGAATACGGCTGGTGAGAGAGAGGCTGGCCGTTGTCGGCTACGGGCTATATGGTTCGACCGGTGACATGGATTACTTCGATGACGATCTGGACCGCGCGGTCCGGCTGTTTCAGGAGCGTCACGGTCTGGAAGTTGACGGCATCGTCGGGCGAAATACCCTCGCCGAGCTCAATGTCCCGGCGGCGCAGCGGGCCCGCCAGATCATGGTCAACATGGAGCGATGGCGCTGGCTGCCCAGGGACCTCGGCGAGCGGCATCTCCTGGTCAATATCGCCAATTTCGAGATGCGCATCTTCGAGGCCGGTGATCAAGTAATGGGCATTCGCGCCATCGTGGGCCGCAATTACCGGCGAACTCCGGTATTCAGCGACATGATGACCTATCTTGTCATAAATCCCTACTGGAACGTCCCAAACAGCATTGCGGTCAAGGACAAGCTCCCGATCCTCAAGGAAGACCCCGGCTACCTCGAGGAGAAGAACATGACGGTGTTCGAGGGCTGGGGTTCGGACGCGAAGGAGATAGACGCCGATACTATCGACTGGGCCGATATCACTGCCGAGAATTTCCCGTTTCGGCTCCGCCAGGATCCGGGTCCGACAAACGCGCTGGGGCGCATCAAGTTCATGTTCCCGAACAAGTTCAATGTCTATCTTCATGACACGCCGGCAAGAGAGCTCTTCAAGGAGACGGTCCGCGCATTCAGCTCCGGCTGCATCAGGATTGAACAACCTCTCGAGCTGGCGGAATATCTCTTGAGGGCCGACCCGGGCTGGAGCCGCCCGGCGATACTCGCGGCAATTGACAGGGGTGGGGAACAGACTGTAAGATTGCCCG
>JAUXGG010000388.1 GCA_030622265.1 Candidatus Eiseniibacteriota bacterium | reverse complement strand
TACGCATATAAAGGAAAGGAAAAGAGGAACGAAGACGAAGACCCGTTTCGGACAGGCGGGACAAATAGGGGACAGACACCAGTTTCTGGAATAGGGGACAGACACCTATTCCCGCTTCTCGGAAATAGGTGTCTGTCCCCTATTCCAGAGTGTCTGTCCCCTATTCGGTATTCTACTCGGGGCGCTCACCGATCTTGCGCGCCGGCACCCCCGCCACGATGGCATAAGGTTCCACGTCTTGCGTGACCACGGCACCGGCTCCAACCTGGCTCCCTCTCCCAACCGTAACACCCGGCAGGATGATGGAGCCCATGCCCAGATCGCAGTCGCTCTCGATGGTGACCCTGGCAAACTCAAGGTCGCACAACAGCACGGGAACCTCCCGCCCTTCCTCCCCGTGCTTTGAGGACATGATCTTCACGCCCGGCCCGATTCCGACCCTTGAGCCGATCTCGATGCCGCCGGCGCTGTTGAAGTAACAGAACTGACCGATCCAGGTATCATCACCGATCACCAATTCGCCGCGATCGTATCCTCGCAGAATGGCATAGTGCCCGATGTATACATTGGAGCCGATTCGCACGCACTCCGGCTTGAGGATCAAAACTCCCTTCTCGACAACGACATTCTCGCCGACGGAAGCGAGGTCCGACAGCCTGAAGTCCCCATCTCCATATGAGGTTGCCCGGAATTCTCGCAAGTGTCACCTCACCATTACGATTTTTCGGTTAAGGCTATCACGCTTCCAGGAAACTTTCACGAAGTAAATTCCACTGGACACCTCCGCGTCCAACTTGTTCCTGCCGTTCCAGTGAAACTCATGGAATCCGGGTTCGAGCTCTCCGCTGTGGATCTGTCTCAAATGACGCCCGCGGACATCGAACACATCGACGCTGAACACCTCATTGGTCTGCGTCGAGGGTATGCCGAGCCTGATGCCGATAGTCGATACCGCCGGGTTGGGATATCCAGCCAGACTCACCCTGGCCGGGAACACTTCTTCGTCACCCGGGTTGACGCCGGCCCTCGCAGGGCCGAGGTAGAGCCCGCTATTATAGAGATCATGGTTCATCCTGGGCCATTCCATTGTACTGTCGCTGTATGGAGTGGAGCAGTCGAACACGTGGATCAGCGCGTCATAGCCTGCAGCAACGACCTCCACATCACCATCGTTATCGAGATCCCCCAGGCCCGGCGTGGCGTAGAGCTCATATTCCATGTTGCGCGGCCAGCCATTTACGGGGGTGCCATCAGTATGCCAGGCATACACAAGTCCGTTGCTGGAGACAGCCACGATATCGGGCAGGCCATCTCCCGAGATGTCTCCCACCACCGGAGAGGCGAAGAAGTCACCCGCAACAGTTTTGGGCCAACCGGGCCTCGTGTTGCCCATGTCGTCCAATACGAAAACGCTCGCGCTGTCGTCGAAGTCCCCGCGGTGGGATCCGATCACGATATCCAGCCTGCCGTCAGAGTCTAGATCCGCCAGCGCCGGAGAGGCGTAGATGTTACCATCCAGGCCCCTCGGCCACCCGCTGAGCACGGACCCATCGTCATTGTACACCCAGACCGAGCGGTTGAAGACAGTGCCGCAGACGATCTCCATGTCACCGTTATTGTCCACATCACCCACCGCAACCGAACCGTATACTGCGCCCGGGGACGAAAACAGGCCGGTGGTCGAATCAAGGAAACCCGTGCCGTCATGGTGCCAGGCGTAGATACTGCCACCCATCATGCCCACGATGATCTCGATATCACCGTCATCGTCGAGATCGGCGAGCGCGGGCGAACCATACACGGAGCCACTGCCCTGGGCAAAGAAACCATTGCCCTGAAGGTATCCGGTGCCATCGTGATGCATGACGTACACCTGCCCGTAGGTGTTCGCAACCACAACCTCGAAGTCGAGATCACCCTCGAGATCATCGACTGCGGGTCCCCCCGTAATCCTGCCTCCTATGGTCTTGAACAGGCCGTCGGCGAACCGGACGCCGCTGCCGTCGAGGTTCCAGGCGAAGATGTCTCCCCCGTTGGTCCCTATGATTATCTCAAGGTCAGGATCTCCGTCGAGATTGACGGTGGCGGCCGCAGACCAGACCTCATCACCACCCGGAATCGGCCATCCTCCCAGGAGCGCTCCTTCATGGTCCCAGACGTATATGTGTTCGTCCTTGGATCCCATTATGAGCTCAAGATCACCGTCTCCATCAAGGTCGGAGAGGGTCACGGCAGACGGCACTGCGTTCTGAGTGCCCGTAGGCCATCCCGGCATATAGGGAGCGCCCGTCCAGACCTCGGCCGTCTCCGAGGGGGCGCTCAAGTTGCCCATCGAATCACGGGCGCATATGTAATAGTAATAGTCCTCTTCACTCGCAAGACCCTCATCCACATAACGTGCATGGTCGTCCACCAGGCCGGCCATCGCATACAAGCCACCCTGGCTGTCAGCACGGTAAATGTCATAACCCTGAAGCAGACTGTCAGCGCTCGGCGTCCAGCTCAGGGCTATCTTGTCGGCACCGACGCTACCCTTCAAGCCGCTGACAGGCCCCACGACCCTTACGTCTATCGTGTCACGCCACTCGCGGCCATAAGCGTCCTGGATAAATACCTCATAACTCACAGGTCCGCCCAACTCGCGAGCGCGGTAGTAATCACCTGAAGAATAACAACCGGCACATATCTCGCCATATGTGCTCACGCTGTCAGTTACCTCTACTCCACTCAAGCCGCGCAGACGGCCCTCCACTCCACTCAGGGCGCCTCCACCCGCATTGCGC
>JAUXGG010000184.1 GCA_030622265.1 Candidatus Eiseniibacteriota bacterium | reverse complement strand
GGCTTCGGCCTTCGTGGACTACCTGGTCGAGCGGGATAACGAGGTGGTCAAGGACCCTTACGCCTGGCTACCCCCCAACTTCAAGGAAGCCGTCAAGAAGCGCGGCCGTGTTGACATCGGAGGCTTCGTCCGGGGCAAGGGTTTTTTCGAGAGCATAAAGTCCCTGGACCCGATGAAGGAGATTACCCACTATGGTGGCCCGGTACTTTTCATTCACGGCAGCGAAGACCAGGTCATGTCACCCGCGAACTCGGAGCTCATGTATGATCGCGTCAAGGGGAGAAGGCGGCTCATTATCATCGATGGCGCCGACCACACCTTCAGCTCGGTTCAGTGGGAGCGCCAAGTGATTGATGCGACACGGGCCTGGTTCGAAGAGACCCTCTAACATGCTGCTGAGACTCACGGCTTGTTTCTGAACCTCATCCGCCTGCCTGCGAAACTCATCCGCCTGCTTGCTGCACCATGGCCGGTCGAGGCATTCCTATTGCAGCTCCAGAAGATAGATGAGGCCCGCGTTAAGAAGCAAGACACCCACCACGATCTTTATGACATTCTGGGTGTTGTTGGTGGGACAACACTGGGTATCGTCGGTCTCCCAGGAGGTTATTCCCCAGGAGCACAGGAAAATGCCGCTACCGAAGAGGCTGGCCCCCACGATCGTCCTGGCCCTGGTCCGTTCCGGATCGCCGGATGGGTCTCCTTCCCCATCGGGGGAAAGCTCAATGTTCGGTCTCAGGCTGTCAGGCTCGGAGTCAAGGTGGAATATGGAATGGTCGACACCGTAAGGCCAGGCGAGCGCCTGCGGCGCCGGCAGGAGCATCCCCAGGAGGCAAACCACCAGGACAGGCGAGGCCGCCTTACAAACCCGGCCCCGCACGCTTTTTGAACCCATGTAGACCCACTCGATCTCAAATCTATCGCACTAGCATGACCTTGGTTGTCCGCACGGTGTCTCCGGCGGTGAGGCGCAGGAAATACACACCCGATGATGCGATTCGGCCTGATGTCCCCCGGCCGTCCCAGACCACCGAGTGATAGCCGGCTTGGACTCCGGAATTCAGGATTTCCTTTGTCAACCGGCCCCTGGCATCATAGACCCTGAGGGTGGTCTCCATGGCGCTCGGCAATCCGAAGAAGATGTGAGTGGAACCCGAGAAGGGATTTCTCTCGCTGCCTACGAGGACAACCCTGTCGGGAGTACTCTCCTCGACAATGTCATCAATCCCGGCCTGATCTCTCACTATTGCAAACGGCATGTCACTCTCATCGAACGAGGTGCTATATCCTCTGTCGGTTGCCTCAACGCCTATCTTGCATTCCGGGTGATCGCCGGCTGGAATCTGCCAAGTGAGGTTGGTGTCAAACCCCGTCATGGTTCTAAGCGTGTCATCATAGGTGGTCCCCCCATCGTACGAGGCAAGGACGATCACCCCCCTGAAGCCGTAATCATCGCTCAAGGCCCAATCCACCTGGACTTCGGTCCCCTCTGTCAACTCTTCCCCACCGTTGGGCGAGATTACCTCTACGTACGGCGCAAGTACATCAACAGATGCCGGGCAGCCGGTCAGCTCGAAATCGTCCACTGCCGCTTCGACTATCGATTGGTCTCCATAGTCACTCGCAACAAAACGCAGGACCACCTGATTGGTAAGCGGGACATACTCACCGAGGTCGAAGTCATACGGCTTCCACTCCCTGTAGCTGTCCGTCTGCGTTTCCAGGTTGACCCAGGTCAGCCCGCCGTCGGCGGAGACATCCACCATCCAGGTATCGTCTGCTGCCGAATCACCCGTGTCGTTGGTATACCACTTCCAGTATTTCACCGTGGCTGAAGCCTTGTCGGAAAGATCGAAAACCGGTGTCATCAGGCTGGTTTTGCCACCATCCACATCACCATAATCTGGAGCGAAGGACCTCTTGGCGTTCGCGGTAACAAAGGCCAGATATCCGGACCCCGGTGTATGGTCAATCTCCGCCTGGACTAGATGACCATCCTCCTCGCTTCCGCGAGGGTTCTTCAGCGTCCATCGCCCCGTGGACGCGTCATCATCGGGAGCCCCCAGGGTCCAGCCCATGTCTGTTTCCGCACCATCGGAGAATATGGTGGCCGCGGACCCACCGATCAGGAGCTCGAAGTTATCCGAATAGGAACCCTGATCGCACTCCACCGAGATTGTGAAATGAACTCTCCTGCCGCACGGGACCGATGCATCGACAGCAAGCACGAAATGCGGCGCTTCGGATTCCTCGACCGCGCCGCCCGCCATATCCGGGAATGTGGCTGAGGAGGTGGGCACCTGAATTCCGGGCGTCGACGTCATCAATGTCGCGCTCACGCCTGTCGCAGTGTCCCAGCGATAGTTTTCAAGGCTCACCTGCAGTGTCGGAGCTTCCCCCGCATCGACAAAGCCATTGCCGTTCCCGCCGGAGTCATCGACAAGGTGCGACTCATATTCAAGGGTCGTGCGTTCTCTGGGGGTGTAGTGAATGATGCAGGCAGCGTAGCCTATGTCGGCCGTGCCGTATTTCATCCAGGCGTAGCCGCTTTCACCCCATCCCGTTCCCCAGCT
This sequence comes from Candidatus Eiseniibacteriota bacterium, assembly GCA_030622265.1. Lineage (GTDB taxonomy): Bacteria > Arandabacterota > Arandabacteria > Arandabacterales > Arandabacteraceae > JAUVJV01. The sequence goes on along the minus strand of JAUXGG010000184.1, from coordinate 2,189 downwards.
GTTCTTGATGTGCCAGGCGCCGTCGCCACTACACATCGAATCATCCCAGCCTACTATGAGCACACCGTGGTTGATATTGCCCGACAGGGATGTCTCGTAACAGCCTCCACTATAGTAGTTAAAACTGTTGTATACAGACATCGCCACAGCTATCGGACCGTATGTCATGAGACTGGATTTGATGCTCTCAACGCTGGTGTCGATGGATTCATAGCCGTCGATCATGGCAACGATTTCACATGTGTCCTGATCGCAGTCGCCATCGACCCCGTTTCTGTATGGGAAGCAGACTTGAGTGACCGCTCCCACGGCCATGTAAAGATCATATACATCGTCCCACCAACCGCCACCACAGTCGGAGTTGCCGAAGTTGCAGTCTATGCCCTGCTGGACTGAGAGCCTGGTAATATCGTCGTCATGTATCCTCAGCTGGGACTCCATAGCCGCAACCGAGCACTGCGCCCAGCAGTCGCCGCAAAGTTGCCTCCGGACCGGCGACACTGCCGCCGAGTCGGTCCAGTCAAACTGTAAGGGAAGATCTATCGGTGACCATGGAGTACTCTTGTGCCGGAGCTCTTCGAGAATCCCCTCATAGTGATCCGGGACCCTAAGGCCCAGGAGATTTGTGAGCTCTTCAGATGAAAGGTCGGATATCTCAGTGTGACCAGCAGTCCAGGAGTATCCGTTTTCCTCGATCTCACGCATCACTTCTTCCAACCCGGCTGTCCGCTGATCGACTTCGCCCAATACGTTCCCAGCTATTGCCATTGCGGTTATCAAGAGAATCGCAGCGGTTACCGCACATCTCGACCATGCCTTCATGTTGTCTCCTTTCGCTGACGCGGCTAAACACCAGCCACTATACATATTATAGCATATCGCAGGCTGTATGAAAAGCCATTGAGAACGCCGGTGCAGGCGTCTGGCCGGCGGAGGCGAAGAAGAGCAGATCGAACAACTTCCTGACCTCGCTTATCACCCTCACCTTAGAGGCGGAAGGTCTTTGACGATTCCAGGCCAGAAATCCCTATGGAAGCACCAAACTAAGCAGAAAGGTGGTCCAGCAGTACCTGGACCTCCTGCCAAAGGAGGAATTACTTTGCCAAAAGGAGTCCGCATGAATAAAATCCCAAAAGGCTCCCGATCCCCACCGGGATCAAGGGCCTCATGGGGTCATATGATACTATCTGAGAACGACGATCTTCCTGGATGTGCCGCGCCTCTGGCTTGTTACCTCTGCAAGGTAGATCCCGGGCGCCACTCTCCTGCCCGCAGAGTCCACGAGGTTCCACGAGATCGCCCGAACACCGGCGGCCTTCACCAGGCTTGTGATGAGTCTCCCGTCAACGCTGTAAATATCTATGACCACGCGCTTCCTCGCCTCAGCGAAGGCCACTGTTATCTGACCGTGGGCAGGATTGGGATACGCGCTGAACACTATGGCCGGCGGCTCATCCACCCTGCCGTCCACCGAGGTGATCACGGGAGCCTTGCAGCTAAATGCGATATCGTCGATGTAGATGCCTTCCGCATTGTCCGAAGCATCACTCACGAAGCCTAACTCCATCGAGATACTGTCCCCCGGCTCCACTCCCGGAAACGTCCTTTCCCACTTGGTCCAGTCGGCCGGTATATTGAGGGTGCCGTCCGGCCCCAGGGCCCCACCGCTGCCAAAGAAATCGAGCGTGTCGGGCACACCGTTCCTTTCGAGTATGACATAGATGCCATCGACGCCGTAGGTCGGGAAATCATGCCAGAACCAGAACGAGAAGGTGTTTTCCTCACCCGCCAGGAAGACCGGAGTACGCATCCGGCCGCCGGCATTGCCGGGGTATTCGTGCGTGACATCATTGCCGAAGTACCAGCTGGTGGAATCCGAATGAGACCTGTATGTCGTAAGGTGCCACAATCCGTCATAGATCCAGGTCCCCTCACCCGACTCGCAGTCGTCGGCAAACGCCAGGTCGCCCACGCCGAAATAGACTGTGTCGATGAAGGTCTGGCCATCGGATGCGTCTATGGTGGCCTCGAGCATGCCGATATGAGTCAGGGGACAACCCGACATCACGATCACATTATGCAAGCTGTAGCCTGCCGAGGAAGCGTCTATCTGGCCGGTAGAGGTCACCGAGTCGGCGACGGTGAAATAGGGGTCGAGGCTGATGACACTGACATCGGCTCCCCCGTAT
>JAUXGG010000318.1 GCA_030622265.1 Candidatus Eiseniibacteriota bacterium | reverse complement strand
GCCGGCGCTTGTAAGCTATCTGCTTAATTCCCGGCGCATTGGGGGTGCCGCGCTTGTGGGCACCATGCTCGACCTCTCCCGCCGGGGAATTCTCAATCTCCGGGAAGAAAGGGTGGAGAAGAAAAGCTTCTGGGGCGGGATGAAGACCAAGTCGGAATACCACTGGGATCTCGACCGGACCGGTTGGGACAGCCAGGCAGCCACGATGCCCGACTATGAGAATTCCCTCATCGATTTCATCTTCAATGACCTCGCGGGAGGCACCGACTCGATTCCAATCGATACCATCAAGAAAAAGCGTAGCGACTTCACCAAGTTCTTCAAGAAATGGAAGAAATCCGTGGAGAAGGTCGGCAAAGAGAAAGTCTGGTTTGACATGCACAGTATCCGGGGAGGGTACTATTCGCTTGCCCTGGGCGCAGGCCTTATGCTCCTCACCGGCCTTCTGGCATACCTCTACGGCCCGTGGGGTACGGTCTCGGGCGCTGCAGGCCTGGCTGTGCTGATTCTCTCGCTGCTCATTCCCCACAGGACCGCGGATGGCGAGACCAGGGCGAGGCATTGGAAGGCCGTGCAGAAGTATCTTAAGACCTATGAGTTCCGGAACACCGACCGGCAGAGCCTGCTCGACCAGATCTCGGAATACCTGGTCTACGGAGTGGTACTGGGCCTTACGACCAAGTTCTACAAGGAGATCGCGGCCTGCATACCCGAGGGTGCCCAGCATACTTATGTGCCCTGGTACGTTTACCATGGGCGCGGCACCGGGGAATTCTCCCCGGCAGCATTCGGCGAGGCCTTTTCCTCGATGATCACGACTACCACCACTACCATGAGTTCGGCATCCGGAACCGGAGGAGGCGCCTCGGGTGGTGGCGGTGGCGGAGGAGGCGGAGGTGGCGGAGGCGCAGGATAGAACCCGCCCCGACAGGGGGACAAGCATGACAGCCAAACAGACCGTTGAAGCCTTTGTCGAGAGGATCAATGCCCAGGACGCCGACGGCCTCTCCAGGCTCATGAGCGAGGATCACACCTTCATTGACGCCCTCGCATACAAGGTGGTCGGCCGCGAGGCCATGCGGAAGGGCTGGATCGGCTATTTCTCGATGGTGCCCGACTACTGGATCGAGTGTGAGACCATGCTGGTAAAAGGCTCAACCGTGGCGGCATTCGGCCGTGCGGGCGGAACCTATATCCATGACGGGATTCTTAAACCCGAAAACCGCTGGGAAGTGCCGGCCGCCTGGCTGGCCGTGGCCAGGAGGGGCAAGATCGTCGAGTGGCGCCTCTATGCCGATAATGAACCCATACGCCGGATCATGGCGAGAGAGAAGGGCCGGCGCGAGTAAGGCGTCGACCCTTCACGAATTCGGCTTCAAAGATTCGCCGGAGTCCCTTGTCTGTCCAGTCGAAACCACAGCATATTGAGCCTTGACCCACAGTCCGTTCAGTTCACGGGCTCCCACTCCCCGGTGACCTCATTGGGCAGGATGCTCTGGGTGTCCACGCGCTCCTTGTAGATCCAGGTCTCTCCCGTTATGGTGTCGATCTTGAAGACCCCGCAGTTCGACAGGAAGACATCATCCTTGTCGATCTCAGTCGATCTCACCCCTGCCGGCGCTGCTTAAGTAACAGCCGGATATGATCTGGAACCTCCCAACACGTCCCATGTCGGATTCGGCTCTCCGGCCCGTGGCGCCAATGACCAAAACAAGGGTAAGCGCAACCGCGAGAAGAACAACCAGTGGGCTATATCTGTTTGCCACACCACACCTCCTTTCCCATCCCATCGATTCAACAGATAGAAGCCCGACCGGTCCCCGGCTCAGTCCAGCAGGACCATCTTGCGGGAGAGCCTGGCCTCCGGCGTTTCCAGCCGGTAAACGTAAACACCCGGCGCCACCCGGCGACCGTTGGAGTCCGTTCCCTCCCACGCAAGGCTGTGATCACCGCCGGCCATCGTGCCTGAGAACAATGTGGAGACCCTGCGGCCGGCGACATCGTATACCGCCAGGTCAACGACGGTCTCCGAACCCAGGCTGAAGGCCAACCGCGTCTCTGTCCCGAACGGATTGGGGCTATTCTGCGCCAGGCTGATGTTCCGCCTCTCCTCGACCGCACCATCGGCCACGGAGCCCTGCGCCTGCTGGTAGAGCTCGACCACTCCTCGCACAACCTGAGTGTCTACCACGTGCTCCTCATTTGAAAGCACGGCGTAGTAAGCTTCATAGGTGGGCAGCGTGAACGCGACATCGGCAGAGCCCGTATCCTGCATGATCTCATAAGCCAGGAACGAATCGGAGGAGGCGTAAGCAGTGTAGTTGCTCTCGTCACAGATGAAGAAGGCGATAGCGCCTCCCGGCCTCCGTTCCGAGAAGGCATTGTTAACCAGCCTGTTCTGCCCATAGATGAACTCGTCATCGACCTGCCAGTCCACCCGGAGGCGATACTCGTCAGATGCCCCGGGGGGCGGAGCAGCCGGAGTTGCGGGCAGCTTGGGGCGCAGGATGGGCACCATCTTGTCCCAGGTGTAATGCACGCCCGCCACGCTGGCCGTTATGGCCCTCTTGTGTAGTGGCCCGGATGGAATTGTCCCCAGGTCACTCTCGATGCGGGCGAAGATGTCATTGTTATCCCCGAGCAGGAACTGGACCTGGCCGGTGTGGTCGGTCGAGGCCCACGTGGCCTGATAGAAGGTGACCGTGGATATCTTCCTAGCTATCGAGACCTGCGCGCCATCGACCGGGTAGCCCGATGAGTCGGTAACTGAGACGCTTAGAGTACAGTGCGGGGTGTAACGCTCGGTCACGGTCCAGACATCGTCGTCACCTTTCCAATTGAAGATACCGATGAATTCTTTTCCCCAGCCCTCGTAGTGCATTGGAGAATCGATATAGTTGTTAACGGGCTCCCAATGAACCCAGCGCTGGTCATAAAATTCGTTCCAGGTGTGGTCGTTCGCGTAAGCTCCGGGCGAATTGATGGGTATCAGCGCCGCCCTCGCAGCGGCGCAGGTGATGTCGGCGTGTTCGCCGCACCTTCCAAGGTGCTTACGGTAAACACGGACCGGTTGTATCGGCCGCTCCGCGCCTGAGCCGAAGTCCATCACGTCAAGTATCCACTGGGTCATGATGCCGATGGCCCCGTTGTCATTGCGGTCATCCACCTTGCCGGCCCAGAGTATCTCGCAGCTGTCCAGCACGTCCTTGAGAAGCGGGTAGCCTGAATCCGAATGGGTGAAGAGGAACTCCCTCCAGAACCTCCCCGTCGGCGGAGGGCTCGGATTACCGGTGGCGGGATCTATATAGGTGGGAAATTCATCCGTGATCTTGGGATGCACTATGTCCCAGTAG
>JAUXGG010000320.1 GCA_030622265.1 Candidatus Eiseniibacteriota bacterium | reverse complement strand
TATGGTAGGCCAAACGCCGCGGACAGGGTAGTGATGGACCCGTCAGGCGATACGGCTCCCCGGGCTGCCATCCCAAAGCGCGATTCTGTGGGACCGTCTTGCCCTCGGGATCAAGCGAATCGCGAGAGGCCAGACAAAGATCACTGTATCTGCTTAAGTAGCTCCCCCAACGGGACGACTTTCGCAACTTTCTATTCAGCCTGGAATGTGCCAAAGTGGCACAGATGGTGGCTAATATGACATGACGGGCAGGCTGGCCCTGCCCGCCACGTGAAGCAAGAACACATGTTGATGAGGACAGGTCGTCCCCAGTGTCAGTTGCTGCTGGTTCCTCCCGTCTGCAGACTCTCCAGCACCTGGTCGATTGAGAAACTGCCCGCCTTCTGGCGCGGCGGATACTCTCTGAAGGTCGAGAGGAAGTTCCCCACGATGGCTTGGCCGGGAACCAGCACGAAGATGCGATCGGCACGCCATTTGGTGTAACCGATCGCCTCGTGATCGGCCCGCTCGAAGGGGTCAGCCCGCAGGTCGAAGACCTTCGGCAGCCGGAGCGTCACAAATGGGTCCTGCCAGACATCGAAGCCGTGCGCGCGCTGCTCGGCGAAGACGATCTTCCACTTGTTGTAGCGCAGGTTCAGCAGGTTGCCGGTGTCGGAGAAGTAGAAGAACTCCCTACGCGGCCCTTCCTCCACTTCGCCTTTCCAGCGGGGCAGGAAGTTGTAGCCATCGAGGTGCACCTTGGTGTTGTCATTGCCAAACACCGGGCCCTTCAACATCCTCTCTTTCAGGTCGGTATCGCCGAGCGCCGCGGCGATCGTCGGGAACCAGTCGAGATGGGAGATTATGTCGTTCGAGATGCTGCCGGGCTCGATCACGCCCGGCCACTTGACAATCAGGGGCACCCGAAAACCGCCTTCCCAGTTGTCGTTCTTTTCGCCACGGAACGGAATGGTGCCGCCATCGGGCCAGCTGAACACCTCGGCGCCGTTATCGGTTGAGTACATCACCACGGTGTTCTCCGCGATCCCCAGTTCCTCGAGCTTATCGAGCAGGGTACCTACGTGGCCGTCGTGCTCGACCATGCCGTCGGCGTAGATGCCGTGGCCGGTCTTACCCGCGCTTTCCTTCTTGAGGTGGGTCCAGACGTGCATGCGGGTCGAATTCCACCACAGGAAGAATGGTTTTTCCGCCTTGACCGCGCGCTCCATAAAGTCCAGGCCGCCAGCCAGAACCTCTTCGTCGATGGTTTCCATGCGCTTCCGGGTCAAGGGACCGGTATCTTCGATCTTGCCGTCCGCAGTGGCTTTAATCACCCCGCGGGGTCCGAAGGCCTGGTGAAAGGTGCGGCCGTCGGGAAGCACCGCGTCGCCGGGATAGTCCTCGTTCTCCGGTTCTTCCTCGGCGTTCAGGTGGTAGAGGTTTCCGAAGAACTCATCGAAGCCGTGATTGATCGGCAGATGCTCATCGCGGTCCCCGAAGTGGTTCTTTCCGTATTGAGCGGTCATATAGCCCTTCGACTTCAGGTATTCGGCGATCGTGGGATCTTCCTTCATAATCCCTTCTTTTGCGCCTGGGAGCCCGACCTTCAACAGACCGGTCCGAAAACCGCTTTGACCAGTTATGAAGGCCGCCCGGCCTGCGGTGCAGGATTGCTCACCATAGGCGTCGGTGAAGATCAGCCCCTCTTTCGCGAGGCGGTCGATATTGGGCGTCTTGTAGCCCATCATGCCCATGTTGTAGGCGCTGATGTTCCAGTAGCCGATGTCGTCGCCCCAGATGAAGAGAAAGTTGGGCTGCTTGGCCTCCTGCGCATTCGCCTTCTGCGGCGCACTCATGATTGCTCCCGAGGCAAGAAGGCCGCCAACGGCTGCCCATGTTCCCGCTCTCCTCAGCGCTGCGTGGTTCTGCTTCATGGTTTCCTCCTTTCTATTCTGTTACTCACTTCATTTCGATCCGCTCATGGGAGAAGGGTAGCCTGTGGCGGAAAGGCTGTCTATAACACCTTCGGGGTATCGGGGAGGGATGAGAGAGCCACCTGGCATAAGACGGCAGAGAGCGTGGCTATCTGATCCTTGGTCCGACTACCCCGTCATTCACTTCATTGCTCTCTGCCTATCACCATCCCGGTTTCTCGTCAAGGTAAACACCCGCGCGATGGGTACCGGGCTGTTTCCGTCTTAGGGGTCGAGGTCTGACAACAGAGTCGATATAGATACTACTGGGAAGGAATTGGAGTGGCGGGCCATACGGGACGATTATCGCAACTTCCCGATGAGTCGAGAATGCGCCAAGATGGCACGGATAGTGGCCAACCTGGTGTGACAGGGCAGGTAAAACACTTCTCCCTCCTTCTCCTTTCAGTCAGGGCGAATCGCCCCTCATGGATGGAATCTGCCCAGCGCCTATTCTCGTGACAGGCTGTCCACGACGGTTCCAGCAAAACTCGCCGGAAACGACACGAGCACCACGCGTTTGAGCGCGATGGCTACGGTCTCTACCGTGGTTAACCTATTGAGAGCAAACAGGATCTGTGCGCTCACTATCATCATCACGATGTAGACGCCGAACACCCTGCGCAAAAAGTTACCTAAATTGCCTCGCAAGCTGCCGGAGAAGTAACGATGATACGTGAAGAGGGCAATGAAGAGGAGTGAGTTGAGTGACAGATACAGCACTCGCGACGAGGAAAGCGATTCACTGATCGTCCAGACCTCTTCCGTGACTGCAATCGGAAATGCCAGCACACAGCTGCCCACGACGATTTCTGCGAAATCCCGTATTTTCAGTCTATAACCGGTCCGTTCGTCCATGGCACCCTCTATGACTACTCAGGCCTATAGTGTTCCTGTCGCGCTATTTTCACAAGCGTCCCCGCCTTCAGCCGCCGGTTCACGGGAAGGTCATTGATAAGCGCTGTGTACACCACAGTCCAGCGGTTGCCTGTCCGCCCCCCCAGTTGGCCCAGGCTTTCATCTTCCAGCGCCTCGACCGCGCGCACCCGCAGGGCGTAGATTGACTTCCAATCTTCCTCTGCAAGCGGGCGCAGGCTTAGTGCGGTGTTGCGGAGATCCTTGCGATAGCGGTCCGCACCTGCGCCGATGAGCTGGTATGTTACCCCGCCGATTCGGGCCCACAGGTAATGGAGATACGACCGCTCGCCGCCTCGTGGCGCCTCCTCCTCGACGCTCACGTAGTACCCCGTCCACTCGGGGCTATCCACCGCCCGGCTCTCCTGGGGCTTGATCTCGTGCTCTTTCTTAAGCCGCGCCACAAAACGTTCCGCATAGGTTGCCGGGGCTTCGTTACCGGCCACTCCGATCAGCACAACGGCCCGCTCATCC
>JAUXGG010000255.1 GCA_030622265.1 Candidatus Eiseniibacteriota bacterium | reverse complement strand
TCCCCCCGGAGCTCTCAAGGTAAAGCTCCTTACGGTCTTAATGGTGATCTTAGCGGGCCTTCCCTCCACCCTTCTCGGAGGCCATGACGGGCTCGGGGGCATTGGACTCGCAGCGGCCCACTCGGTGAGATCCATCTCGATGGGAGAGACCGGTCTCATGGAGACAGGCAATGCGCTGGGCTTTGGACTGAATCCCGCCGCCCTTCCTTTCTTGACGCGCTCCGGGGTGGCCATCGGCTATGGCAGCCGGGCACAGGGGATCTCGGCATCCCGGACGACACTATCAGGCGTGATGCCGCTGGGTCCTGGAATCGCGGTCCCGGGTGCGGAGACATTCGGCCGGCGTTTCGGCGTGGGGTTCGAATTCGACCATTCGGGCGTGGAGCTCTCCCAGGGATCGGGCTGGGCCACCGAGACGCTCTCAGCCGGAGCCGGTTACAGGGTCTCGCCCTATGCATCTCTGGGTCTGCTCTTGAAGATGCTCTTCAGCAATACCAGTGTCGAGGGCGCGGGTGTAAACGCCTTCGGCGTGGATCTCACCGCGCTCCTTGAACTGCGATCCAACTTCTCTCTGGCCCTGGCCGTCAGAAACCTGGGCGGCTCCGCCAGCTGGGAAGCGGGCGAGGATGAATCCCTTCCACTGGTGTTCTCACTTGGCGGTCACCTGCTCCTTCCCAGGCGAATCTCCGCGGACTTGACCGTAAGCGCCTCGGGATCAGACCAGACCAAAGGCGGCCTTGGCTTCGATGTCCCCATCTTGGAGACCGGCTTCAGTCTGAGGGGAGGCTATCTCTACCAGGGAGGCAACTACACCAGGAATGTACCGACCTTCGGGCTGGGCTTTCTCTACGCGGACTTTGAGATCGACTATGCCGCCCGCTTCGACAATGAGCTGGCCCTGGGCACCACCCACCACTTCGCCCTCACCTACATGTTCGGCCCCGGCTTCTAGGGGCGGCCTTCCAGTTGCCCACGCGTCAAGAACAGATCGACTTCTTCAAAGCTCAACTCGAGGCCTGCAACCTCTGTCCAAGGCGATGCGGCGTTAACCGCCTTAAAGGGGAAACCGGGTTCTGCGAAGCCGGCGCCGGGCTTAAGGTCGCAAGCCACTGTTTGCATACCGGCGAAGAACCGCCCATCTCCGGCAGACGAGGTTCGGGTACCATCTTCTTCTCGCACTGCAACATGGCGTGCGTCTACTGCCAGAACTTCCCCATAAGCCAGCTCGGTCACGGAAATGATGTGACGACAGAGGACCTGGCCGGCATGATGCTCCATCTTCAGGCCGAGGGCGCTCACAACATAAATCTCGTCACACCCGCCCATTACCTGACCGGTACTGTGGAAGCTATCTTCGCGGCCCGCGACCGGGGCCTGAAGATTCCGGTGGTCTATAACAGCAGCGGTTACGAGAGTGTTGAGACCATCGAGATGCTCGACGGCGTTGTCCAGATCTACCTCGTGGACATGCGCTACTCAACCTCTGAATCTGCCAGGCGCTATTCCAACGCGCCCGACTATCCTCATCACAACAGGCTTGCTGTCCGTAGGATGCTCGACCAGGCGGGACAACTTGAGACAGACGGCGGAACAGAGAACGGAATCGCCACCCGGGGGCTCATCATAAGACACCTTCTCCTTCCCACTCTACTGCCCGAGACCCGGGATATCCTCACCTTCATTGCCCGGGAGCTCTCGCCGGAGACCGCGGTGAGTCTCATGTCCCAGTATTTTCCTGCCAATCCGGCCGAAGTCCATCCTGAGATCAACCGCCGGATTACCGAGGAAGAGCGCACGGAGGCGATCCAGATCCTCACGGACTGCGGCCTCGAGAACGGCTGGATCCAGGAACCCGGCCGCCCCAGCGGGCCCGTAGCCTAAAGGGCGTTCTCCGCAGTGCCGATACACGGTCTGAAGTGGTTTACCCTGTCAAGGGAGGGGTATCTGTACCAAACCCCTGAAGAGGAGTAGATACGGCGGGTGGAAACACTAACACGTGATAGCAGCAAGCCGGCCGCAGACGAGGGCTGGAAGACCGGATTGCCGGTTGATGAACTGGTCGTATTGATGCCGGTCGACATCTCGCCCACAACCGTCGCGGTACATACCGAGGGGACTCTCCTAAAGGCTCAGGACGTGCCCCATGAGGTCTTTACGGCCGGGGACTTCCTGAATTCCGGACGGACCGTCCAGGCAACGCCTGAAGAGCTGGCCCGCCTGAAGCTTGCGGACATCTTCAGCCCTGACCCGGACGCCGAGCTGGCGTCGATACCGCTTGTGCCCGACGACCCCGTCAAGGGGTTCTTGCTCTGCAAACTCACGCGGGAACATTCACTGGATCACGTCAGGACCATGTGTCGCCGGCGTACGGACTGCTTGAGAACACTCCTTAGAGGAACAAGGCCGCTGGTAGAGAGGCATGAGCGGGACCTCCTCAAGGTAGAGCACGACCTGCAGCATCCGGCGGTTATCACCCAGGGCAGACACTGGATCGCCGGGGCCAATGGGGCGTTCTGTGAGCTCACCGGCCGGTCCCGGTCGGACCTGACGGGCCAGGGCCTGTTCGATGTTCTTCGTCTGGAGAGCAGCCTGCCGCAAGAGCTTCCACCCTATCCCGAGCACGCGACCTTGACCAGCGCGCTCTATGTGAAGACTCAGGCTCTTTTCTTCGTGTCTGAGCTCAGGCTCTCACGGTTGAGCACCTCGTGCGGTCCGCACACGATATGTGTGCTTCAGGACCTGCTGACTCACCAGAGAACCGGCAACAGCAATATACAGTTGGTGCAGAAGCTATCCAGCCTGGTGATGGGTAACGAGCACCCGAACACGCTGATCAGGAGGATCATAAACGTCCTGACCGCGACCCTCAATTGCGACCTGGTATGTGTCTTAAGAAGGAAGGATGACCACGAGATGCTGGTCACTCCGCACGCGAACAGGAGCCTCGAGAACCTGCGCGCCAATCTGGTCTCCCGCGACCGCGAGCAGGTCCTCGAACCTTTCTTCTCTCAGGGGAGTCCGGTCTTCTGCGCCAGCGTCAGTGACAGCTGCCCGCAGGACGGGTTCTTCGGGCAGGTACAGCGGAGATCCCAGTTCGCATTCGTGCCCGCGGGACAGGGAGTGACTCCTGAGTATGCCCTGCTGATGGCGTGGTCCGATCCCAACGACAGCATAGGACCGAGGACAATGCCCCTGCTCCGCATTGCGGCGAACCTGCTTGGATCCGTTCTCTTGCGCTTGAGACTCGTCTCCGAGATGGACCAGGAAAAGGACATCCTGAGACGATACACAAGACTCACCGCCGGCAGGGAAGTCAGGATGGCAGATCTCAAGCGGGAGAACGCCGGCCTCAGGGAGTTGGTTATGAAGCTCGGCAACAAAGATAAGGAGTAGCATACATTGGAGAAGTGGTTTGACAGATTGACGAAGGAACGCATGGCCGGCCTGGTCGGTGTACTGGCCTACCTTTACCACTCGGACCTGGCGAGCGGACCATCGGCAACCCTATCGCTTTCAAGATGTCTGGAAGAGGTGTCCTCGAGATACTCCCTGGAAGGCTGCTTAGTTGTGCGGCTCAGGGGAGACGAAACTGAAGTGATCGCAAGGCACGGGACCGGGGAGTCCTGTGTTGAGAAGCTCGCCGGGTGCTTCAGGGCGAAGATCGACAACAGACCCGCAGCAACAGATCACCACGGCGCTGGCCTATCCAGCTGTCCCCCGGCGCCTGAGACAAGAACCCTGAATATCGACGGCCGGCAACATCACATATCAGGCTTCAGGCTTGAGGATGATCAGTGGTGCCTGGTGGACTTCGTTCCCACTGATACCGACTCCTCCCCCGTACGGGAGCTCAGCCTGATCGCCATGCATCTGTGCGGTACCGTAATGCGGCTGGGCCTGCATGATGAGGCCCTGGCCGCAAAAGAGAGCCTCGACAGGCTCAACCGCGAACTCAAGGAGATGCATGTCTGTTCCCTCAACATAATGGAAGACCTGCAGAAGAAGAACCGGGACCTCAGCATGCTGAACGAGGTATCCC
>JAUXGG010000051.1 GCA_030622265.1 Candidatus Eiseniibacteriota bacterium | reverse complement strand
CGGCGCAAGATTCTGTTCACGGTAGCCTTGCTGGTCGTGTACAGGATCGGTTCCTATGTCCCGGTGCCGGGCATCGACAGCCAGGCCCTGATGCAGGCCATAGACCAGGCGAGAAACAGTCTCCTGGGTCTCTATGACATGTTTGCCGGCGGCGCGCTCTCGAGAGCGACCATCTTTGCTCTGGGTATCATGCCCTATATCTCCGCGTCGATTATCATGCAGCTCCTCACCGCGGTGATCCCCCACTTCGAGAAGCTCCAGAAGGAGGGGGAAGAGGGTCGGAAGAAGATAACTCAGTACACGCGCTACGGGACTGTTTTCCTGGCGCTGATCCAGGGCTATGGCATCTCGATTTTCCTGGAGAACATCGAGGCCACGGGGTTTGTGACAACGTCGGCCATCGTTCCGAATCCGGGACTGGCCTTCCGCCTCCTTACCATCATAACGCTCACCTCCGGAACGGTATTCCTGATGTGGCTCGGTGAGCAGATCTCCGAGCGGGGAATCGGTAATGGCATATCCTTGATCATCTTCACCGGCATCATTGCGAGATATCCTGGAGACATTCGCAATACCTTCAGCGCGGTCCGGAACCAGGAGCTGAGCTTCTTCAAGCTGGTCTTCCTGGGGATGCTGATGGTCTTAATCATAGCCGGGGTTGTGGTGATGACGCAGGCGATGCGAAAGATACCGGTCCAATATGCCAAACGGGTTATCGGGCGCCGTATCTACGGCGGGCAGAGTACTCATATACCATTGCGGGTAAATACCGCCGGCGTTATCCCCATCATATTCGCGCAGGCGATTCTGATGTTCCCGTCGAGCATCGGGACCTTCTTCGGGAAATTTGAGTTCATGAATACTTTCTCGGAATACATGAATCCGTCGCAGCCGCTCTACAATGTCCTGTACGGAATCATTATCATATTCTTTGCTTACTTCTATACGGCGATCGTGTTCAACCCGAGGGACCTGGCCGACAACATGCAGAAGTACGGCGGGTTCATCCCGGGAATCAGGCCGGGGAAGCGGACATCAGACTATATCGACCGGGTGCTGACACGCGTAACGCTGCCCGGCGCGCTCTTCCTGGCGTTTATAGCGATACTGCCGTCGGTCTTCATTCACAAGTTCCATGCTCCATTCGTTTTCGGGGGTACCGGGCTCCTGATCGTTGTCGGAGTGGCCCTGGATACCCTTCAGCAGATAGAATCGCACCTCATCATGCGTCACTATGAAGGTTTCTTGAAGAAGGGCAAGTTGAGGGGGAGGAATCGATGAGGCTGGTCTTTCTTGGGCCTCCGGGCTCGGGCAAGGGAACGCAGGCGAGAATGGTGGGAGAGAAGCTGGGGCTGCCCCAGGTATCGACCGGCGACATCCTGCGCGAGGCCATAGTGCGGAAGACCGACCTGGGAGAGAAAGCGAAACCATACATGGATGTGGGTGATCTCGTTCCTGATGAGGTGGTGTTGCCGGTGGTTGAGAAACGCATCGTGGAAAAGGACTGCATGAACGGGTTCATACTGGATGGTGTCCCCAGGACGCTGGGCCAGGCCATCGGGATGGAGGAAGTACTCCAGAAGCTGGGGTGCGCGATAGATGCGGTGATGTTCATTGAGGTCGATGATGCCGTTGTGGTTAAGCGGTTGTCGAGGCGAAGGGTCTGTCCCAAGTGTAAGGCAATGTACAATCTCGATACCGACCCCCCGAAGCAGGAGGGGGTGTGCGACAGGTGCCGGGTCGGCCTTCAGCTCAGGAGCGATGACAAGCCCGAGACCATTGAGGCCCGGCTGGTTGTCTATCGCAAGAACACGCTTCCGCTTGTTGAGTATTACGAGTCCAGGGGCATCCTCAAGCGAATCGTGGGTGAGGGTGAGATCGGGGAGGTATTCGATTCCATCCTAGGAAAGCTCTCAGAGGCGAGGAGCAGTTAGGTTTCTAACGATGAGTGAGACCAGGGATACAGGACGCATAAAGACCGATCGGGAGATCGAGTTGATGGGCAATAGCTCGCGGATGGTGGCCGAGACCCTGAAGATACTTGGGGATCTGCTCGGGCCGGGCAAGACCACCGGAGAACTCGACCGGGTGGCGGAGGACTTCATCAGGTCCTCGGGCGGCGTGCCATCGTTCAAGGGTTACCGGGGATTCCCGGCGAGCATATGCGCTTCGGTCAATAGCGAGGTGGTGCATGGCATCCCGGGGAGCCGCGTGCTTGAGAATGGCGACATCATAAGCATCGATGTCGGCGTCGTTAAGGACGGGTATCACGGTGACGGGGCGGCGACATTTCCCGTGGGGGAGATAAGCGGGCAGGCCATGGAGCTCCTGGAGACCACCAGGGATGCGCTCGGAGCCGGAATCGGCGAGGCCGTCCATGGGAACATGGTCCGGGACATCTCCGCGGCCGTACAGAAGGTGATAGAGGACCGGGGTTTTTCGGTGGTTACCGACTATACGGGGCACGGGATAGGCAAGAACATGCACGAGGATCCCCAGATCCCGAATTTCGTGACAAACGGCGACAAGAGCATGCTGGCCAGCGGGATGGCTCTGGCCATTGAACCGATGGTGAATATAGGCGGCAGCGAGGTCAAAACAAAGGCCGATGGCTGGACCGTCATAACCAAGGATGGGAGCCTGTCAGCCCATTTCGAGCACACCGTGGTCGTGAGGGATGACAAGGCCGGGATACTTACGAAAGTATGAAGGTAGGATGGTGATCTAGTATGGCCAAGGAAGAGAGCATACAGGTTGAAGGAACCGTGGCGGAGGCTCTTCCAAACGCCATGTTCCGGGTTGAGCTGGAGAATGGTCACAGGGTGCTCGCACACGTGTCCGGCAAGATGAGGATGTATTTCATAAAGATCCTGCCGGGCGACAAGGTCACTGTGGAGCTTTCACCCTATGACCTCAACCGGGGCAGGATAACGTACAGATATAAGTAAGAGGACGAGGTAATCCTGATGAAGGTGAGGGCGTCGGTTAAGAAGATTTGTGACAAGTGCAAGATAGTGAAACGCAAAGGCGTAGTCTACGTCATATGCAAGAATCCCAGGCATAAGCAGAAGCAGGGATAGGAGGTGGGACGAGAGTGCCGAGAATCTCTGGAGTAGATCTGCCGGGTGAGAAGAGAATTGAAATCTCATTGACG
This sequence comes from Candidatus Eiseniibacteriota bacterium, assembly GCA_030622265.1. GTDB lineage: Bacteria > Arandabacterota > Arandabacteria > Arandabacterales > Arandabacteraceae > JAUVJV01. Next base: position 5,173 of record JAUXGG010000051.1, on the reverse strand, counting down.
TACATCTTCGGCATTGGCAGGTCGGCCGCAAAGAAGATCATTGAGCAGACCGGGGTCGATCCGAGCACCAGGACCAAGAACCTGAGCGAGGATGACACCGCAAAACTGAGAAACGTGATCGAGAGCGAGCACAAGGTTGAGGGAGCCCTCCGGTCCGAGGTCGCGGGCAACATCAAGCGGCTGATGGACATCGGAAGTTACAGGGGGCTGAGGCATCGCCGCGGTCTGCCTGTGCGGGGACAGCGTACTCACACAAATGCGCGTACGAGAAAAGGACCGAAGAAGGGCGTGATGACTCGCAAGAAGAAAGATAGCAGGCCCTAGCAAGACGGAGGTGTAGGACTTGGCAAAACCGAAGGGTAGAAGACCAAAACGACGTGACAGGAAGGTGGGGGAAAACGGTGTCGCCCACATACAGGCCACCTTCAATAATACGATTGTGACCATAACTGACAGCATGGGTGGTGTCGTTGCCTGGTCGAGTGCCGGACGAGTCGGCTTCAAGGGGTCGCGGAAGAGCACGCCTTTCGCCGCATCGCTGGCGGGCGATGCCTGCGCGAAGGAAGCCATGGGGTTCGGCGTTAAGAAGATTGAAGTACGTGTTAAGGGTCTCGGCCCGGCAAGGGAGGCCGTCATTAGGTCGCTCCAGGCCGCGGGACACGGTACTACATCTATAAGAGATGTGACCCCTATACCGCATAATGGGTGCAGGCCACCCAAGCGAAGAAGGGTTTAACAGGGAGGGGTTTGATGGCGAGATATACTGGCTCGAAATGTAGGCTGTGCCGGAGGGAGGGTACGAAGCTTTTCCTCAAGGGTGAGCGCTGCATGAGTACGAAATGCGCGGTCGAACGGAGGCAGTACCCGCCGGGCGAGCATGGCCAGCGCCGTTCGCGGCGACCGACCGAGTACGGGCTGCAGCTCAGAGAGAAGCAGAAGGTCAAGAGGATCTATGGCGTGCTGGAGAAGCCCTTCAGGCGGTACTTCGACAAGGCCTCCAGGCAAAAGGGCGTGACGGGGGAGAACCTCTTGAGGCTTCTCGAGCTTCGTCTGGACAATGTCGTGCACAGGGCAGGTATGGCCCCGTCGCGTGACACTGCCAGGCAGCTGATAACCCACAGGCATTTCACGGTCAACGGCAGGATAGTGAACGTACCTTCCTATTCGCTGAGGACCGGTGATGTCGTGGCAGCACGCGATTCAATCAAAGAGGTTGTCAAAGCTAATCTCGACAGACGGGGAAGCGATGCACTTTCCTGGCTACAGGTTTCCCCTGATCAGCTTTCGGTAACCCTGGCGGAGGTTCCAAGCAGGGAAAGCATACCCATCCCGATACAGGAGCAGCTGATAGTCGAGCTGTATTCAAAGTAAAGGGATGGACGGATCCCAAAGCGCGAGGTGGCTTCACTATGAAATTTAAGAGTTTGCAGATGCCGAAAGTCGCTGAGATTGATCCCGCGACTGCTACTGAGACATATGGTGTTTTCACCGTAGAGCCTCTGGAGCGAGGGTTTGGAACCACGCTGGGGAATGCCCTGAGGAGGATCCTGCTCGCATCGATCCAGGGGGCGGCGATCACCAATGTGAAGATAGATGGCGCCCTGCACGAGTTCTCGACCCTGCCGCATGTCAGAGAGGATGTGGCGGAGATCATCATGAACTTGAAGAAACTGAGGTTCGAGTTCTTGGCCGACGATCCCCAGACCCTGACCCTTGAAACCGACGGGCCGGGGGATGTCACCGCTGAGGGCTTCAGCGGCGGCACCGGCGTGTTGATCCTCAATCCCGACGCTATCGTAGCGACCCTGGATAAGGGCGCCAAGCTCAGAATCGAGATCGAGGTGGATACGGGCCGGGGTTTCGTTCTCTCGGAAATGCAGTCGCAGGCGGAGAAACCGATCGGCATGATCCCGCTCGACTCGAATTTCTCGCCGGTGAAGAGGGTCAACTTCAGGGTTGAGAACACGCGAGTCGGACAGCGAACAGACTATGACAAACTGATATTGGAGATCTCGACCGACGGAAGCGTCAGTCCGCAGGACAGCATCAGCTACGCTGCGAGCATCTTAAAGAACCATCTCCAGATGTTCATCACCAAGGAAGAAGAGCCCGCGGTGGAGGATGTGGAGAAGGTGGACGATGAGTGGGTGAGGATTCACGAAATTCTCCAGAGAAGCGTGGATGAGCTCGAGCTCTCTGTGCGGTCGAGCAACTGTCTGAGAAACGCCGAGATCAAGACCATCGGCGACCTGGTCAGGAAGACCGAATCCGACATGCTCAAGTTCAGGAACTTCGGGCGGAAGTCCTTGAAGGAGATCTCGGATATCCTGAGCAGCATGGTCCTGCACTTCGGCATGGACGTGGACTTCTATATGGATGACACCAAGGCAGAGGCCGCAGCCAAGCTCAAGGCGCAGTACAGTTAATGGTTTCTTAGGGAAGGTATCGAGATGCGACACAGGCAAAAGGGAAGGAAACTCGGAAGAACGAAGAGCCACAGAGAGATGATGCTCAGGAACATGGTTGCGTCGCTCTTCGAGAATGAGAGCATCAGGACGACCGAAGCCAAGGCCAAGGAGGCCAGGAAACTGGCCGAGAAACTGCTTACCTGGGGCAAGCGCGGCGATCTCCATTCCAGGAGGCTCGCCCTGCGCTATATATCGGATGCCGGACTCATCAAGAAGGTGTTCGAATCGATTGCGCCCCGATTTGAGGACAGGCCCGGCGGCTACACCAGGATCTTGCGGCTCAACCAGCGCAGGGGCGATGCGGCCTCCATGGTGATACTCGAGCTGACCGAGAAGGGCAAGGAAGTCGAGGAAGAGAAGGTTGCCCGGAAAGCCAAGAAGGACGCTAAGAAAGAGGCCAGGATCAAGGCTGAGGAAGAAGCCGCCGCAATGGACGCGCAGGCGGAAGCAGAAGGGGAATAAAAAAGGGGGACAGACACCTATTTCGCATAACGAAATAGGTGTCTGTCCCTTTTTTTGCTTTCTGGGGACAGCATGATGTGTTTCCCTTAGGTACACCTCACGTCTTTGCCCGGGGATGAGTGGAATGGTGAACAAGAGCATAATCGACGGACTTGCGGAGATTGCCGGTAAGGACAATGTACTTACCGATGAAGAGTCACTCAAGTGCTATTCCTATGACGCCACGCGCTATGCCTCCACTCCGGATGCCGTGGTGAAGCCGCGGGATACGGGTGAGATTTCAAAGGTACTCAGCCTCGCCTACGAGGAAGCTATTCCCGTTACGCCGCGGGGAGCGGGGACCGGGCTCTCCGGCGGCTCCGTGCCGGTAAAGGCCGGGATCGTGCTCTCCACGGAGCGAATGAACTCCACTCCCAGGATTCACAAGGAAGACCTCTATGTGGAAGCCGAGGCCGGGTTGGTCACCGAACAGCTGCAGGCGGTGGTGGAGGCTATGGGACTTTTCTACCCGCCCGACCCCGCCAGCCAGAGCGCCTGTACCATAGGAGGCAATGTCGCCGAATGCGCCGGGGGACTGAGGGGTCTCAAGTACGGAACTACCAGGAACTACGTCCTTGGACTTGAGATGGTAACCCCCGAGGGGAAGGTCTTGAGGACGGGTGCAAGAACCGTGAAAAGCGTTGCGGGATATGACGTTACACGGCTGATGGTAGGCTCCGAAGGTACCTTGGGCGTGGTGAGCTCGGCCTTCCTCAAGGTGCTCCCGCTGCCCCCCGCGAGGCGGGTGCTTTCATGCGCCTTTGACAATCTCGGGAAGGCGTCGGAAGTCGTATCCGAGATACTGGGGCAGGGTCTTATCCCCTCGATTCTCGAGATCATGGATGAGAAGACGGTAACAGCCGTTGAGGCCCATACCGGCGAGAAGCTCGGCGAGGGTGTGATGCTCCTGGTTGAATTCGACGGGACTAAGGCTATTTGTGATGAGGATGCGTCTAAGGCCAGGGAGATCATTGAGGGCAAGTATGGGGGAAAGGTAATGGGTGATGTCGAGGGGCCTGAGCGGGAAAACGTATGGAGGGCCAGGCGGGCGGTCCTGCCCGCGCTCACGCGTCTGTCGCCGACGGTGATACTCGAGGATGTCACGGTGCCGCGGAGCCGGCTGCCGGAGATGACCGCGAAGATCATGAAAGTCGCCGAGAGATATGCCCTCCGGATCGCCGTATTCGGCCATGCCGGCGACGGGAACCTGCATCCCACCTTCCTTACCGACAGAAAGAAGCATGATGAGATCAAGAGGGTGAACGCGGGCATATCCGAGATGATGCGCGCCTGCATCGACCTCGGAGGCACCATATCCGGGGAACACGGCATAGGCCTCGACAAGATGCCTTTCCTCAAGCTCCAGATCGGCAAAGCAGGCTATGACATCATGAAGCGGCTCAAGGTTTCGCTTGACCATAAGGGCATAATGAACCCGGGAAAGATGTTCTATGACGCCTGATAAAGACCGGGACTCCCGAGCCTCCGCCGATGATCGAAGCCCCGGCGATGCCGGGCGCCAGCTGGACCTCTTCGGCGCCGGGGGCGACAGGCCCGAGTACGATGCGGTAATGAGCCTGGCCCCGGAGGTGGACAGGTGTCTCAAGTGCGGGCTCTGCCGCGCGGTCTGCCCGGTCTTCGCCGAAGTGCTGGATGAATCCGGCTGTGCGAGAGGCAAGATCGCCCTGATCGAAGGGCTTTCCGAGAACAACCTTTCCCTGAGCAGCCGCTTCAGCGACAAGCTCTCAAAGTGCCTTAACTGCAAGTCCTGTATGGAAGTATGCCCGAGCGGGATAAAGGTCGATGAGCTCGTGCTTGCCGCGAGATCGGAGATCTTCCGGAAGGGGAAGTTCCCGCTCTTGAAGAAGCTGATCTTCAGGCATCTCCTGAGACGGGGGAAGCTGCTGCCTCCGGTTGGCAAGGCCGTGGCCTTCATTGAGAGAAAGATACTGCGAGGCCTGCCACCATCCAGCCCCTACCGGTTGCTTTTGCCGATAGTGAAAATCGACAAGGACAGGGTTTTCCCCGTGTTCGCCGAGCGCACCCTGATGGATGATTACGGGGAAATACTCAGCCCTGAAGGAAAACCCAGGATGAGGGTGGGCTACTTCTCCGGCTGCTCGGCCAATCTCATATACACGGATATCGGAAAGGCGGTCATATCGGTGCTCCTGGGAGAGGGAATGGAGGTCGTACTCCCGCAT
>JAUXGG010000385.1 GCA_030622265.1 Candidatus Eiseniibacteriota bacterium | reverse complement strand
TCCTGGATGTCTTCTCTGCCAGGAGCGCATCCACGGACGTTCGCGAAAGGGCCACGGACGGCGGTGTCGTAACATCGCTTCTGATTCACATGCTGGAGAAGGGCTTCATTGACGGGGCGGCTGTGTCCGTGGTCACCGACCCGCTGCACAGGAAAGCAGTGGTGGCGACCTCCAGGGAGGAACTCCTCGAGGCGGCAGGCTCACAGTTTGAGGAATCTCCTCATCTGGAGGAAGTGGGCAAGGGCTATACGACCTATGTGCCCGTGGTTAAATCAATCCAGGAGATCGCGCCGAAGAAGATCCGGAAGCTCGCCGTCGTCGGGACGCCATGCCAGATAAACGCGATAAGGAAGATGCAGGCTCTCCAGATCACTCCATCCGACATCGTCACATACACCATCGGGCTGTTCTGCATGCAGTGTTTTGAGGTGGGCAATCTGATGGAGAAGGCCTTTATCAAGGCCCATAAGATCAGGGTTGAAGACATCGCGAAGGTGAACATCAAAGATGATTTCATACTGACCATGAAATCCGGGATCACCGTGCACATTCCCCTGAAGGAGATCGAGGAAATCGCCAGGCCTGCCTGTCTTGCCTGCAAGCTTTTCGCCAATGACTATGCTGATATCTCCGTCGGGGGTCTTGGCTCTCCTGACGGATACACGACGGTGATGATACGCACCATTAAGGGAAAAGAAATGTTCGCCGACGCCCTCTATCACGGGCGGCTCCAACACATACCGAGCAAGTCGATGGATGAACGCGAAAGAGAAAAACAGAGGATAGTCTCGCTGGTGGAGGACTTCGCCGAGCTCAAGAGAGAGCGCGGTGAAGCTGAGTTGGAAAAAATACGGCTTGGGCCGGCTGGTGGACCTTCCCGGGATGAAGGAAGAACAGGAAATGGATCAGATGGGTAGAGAGGACAAGAAGGCGAAGTCCGGGGCGGTAATGGTGATAGGCGGGGGTATAGCGGGGATACAGTCATCTCTGGATCTCGCCGAATCGGGATTCAAGGTCTACCTGCTCGAGGAGACGCCGGCAATAGGCGGGACCATGGCGCAGCTGGACAAGACCTTCCCCACGAACGACTGTGCCATGTGCGTGATCTCCCCGAAGCTCGTCGCCTGCGGCCGGCATCTCAATATCGACCTGATCACCAATTCCGAGCTTATCGGCTTGACCGGCGAGGCCGGCAATTTCAAGGTCAGGGTGAAGCAGAGGCCGAGATATATCGATCCTGCCAAGTGCACGGGATGCGGCGCCTGTACGCAGAACTGCCCTGTAACCAGAGTGGTGTATCCGGTAGAGAAGTCGGAGCTTGAAATCGAGAGGAAGGACCGCGAGATCGTGGACCCCATCTTGGCGAAGCATAAGGAGCAAAGAGGCAGTCTCATGCCGGTGCTCCAGGAGATCAACAAGCGGTATAACTATCTTCCCAAGGATGTCCTGTCCTATGTCGCCGCCGAGCTCGGGCTCAATATATCCGATATCTATGGCATTGCGAAGTTCTACAATGCGTTCAGCTTGGAACCGAGGGGCAGGCACAAGGTCAGTGTATGCATGGGGACCACGTGTTATGTCAAGGGAGCCGATAAACTGCTGCAGAGATTGTGCGAGCAGCTGGACACGACGCCGGGTGGAACCACCGAGGACATGCGGTTCACTATCGAATCGGCGAGATGTCTCGGGTGCTGCAGTCTGGCTCCGGCCATAATGGTAGATGACAAGGTCTATGGACGTGTGAAGAACAGTGACTTGCCGAAGATACTGAAGGACTACGAATGAGCGCTAAGAGCATGAATACGCTGGATGAGCTGAGTAAGAAGGGGCTGCAATCGATGTATCCCGGTAAGATCAAGATTGCAGTCGGGATGGCTACCTGCGGCCTGGCCACCGGGGCGCAGGATGTATTCGATCAGCTGGAGGAATCAATTGCCGCCGCGGGCCTCGACGCGGTCTTATCCCGCACGGGATGTCTCGGCTTTTGCCAGAGGGAACCTCTCGTCGATGTGTATGTCCCCGGGAGGCCCAGGTTGACTTTTGCCGACATGACCCCGCCCAGGGCGGTGGAGCTTGTGGAGGCCCTCAAGAAAGGGACTTTCCCCGCGGAATACGTGCTCTGCAGGTATGAAACCGAGACGCTTCTCGATGAGACATTCAAGGAATACGAACAGGACGCCGGTGATACTGACCTCTCCGGTATTCCCCTTTATGAAGAGATCCCGTTCTTCGCCAAACAGAAGAAGATCGCCCTGAGGAACTGTGGATACATAGATCCCGGCTCGCTCGAGGAGTATGTCGCCAGGTCGGGATACAGATCGCTCAAGAGGGTCCTGTCCGATATGTCTCCCGAGGATGTTATCGATGAGATCAAGAAGTCCGGGTTGAGGGGAAGAGGGGGAGGAGGATTCCCTACCGGCCTGAAATGGGAATTTACAAGGAAAGCCGAGGGAGACGCCAAGTACATAATCTGTAATGCCGACGAGGGGGACCCCGGCGCCTACATGGACAGGTCCGTGCTCGAAGGAGATCCCCACACCGTAATCGAGGGGATGATAATAGGCGGCTATGCCATCGGGGCGTCGAAAGGCTTCATATACATAAGGACCGAATACCCCCTGGCGATAGGGAGGCTTCAGATGGCCCTGGCCCAGGTCGCTTCGGCCGGCCTCCTGGGCGAGAATATCTGCGGTTCGGGATTCTCCTTTGAGATACTGATCCGCGAGGGCTCGGGCGCCTTTGTCTGCGGGGAAGAGACATCGCTCATACACTCGATCGAGGGAGTCTCGCCGGAG
>JAUXGG010000086.1 GCA_030622265.1 Candidatus Eiseniibacteriota bacterium | reverse complement strand
TGGTGGACCATGAACGATACCCTGTATGACGACCTGGATGAGACCAAGCCCCGGGGGCTTGAAGGCGAGGTGACTCGGATCACCTTCCGGTCTGACGATGGGTACACGGTTTTCGGCCTGAAGAGCGAGGAGCGGTCGGTTACCTGTGTCGGTCATTTCGCCAGGCTCGCTGCCGGTGACGAGGTCAGGCTGACCGGGGACTGGGTGGTCCATCCCAAGTACGGCAAGCAGTTCAATGTAACGAGCTACGAAGTGGTGCCTCCGCACACGGAGGAGGGCCTCATACGGTATTTGGCTTCGGGGTTCATTCCCGGGGTCGGCAAGGCTATCGCCGAGCGGATCGTCAAGCGCTTCGGTGATAAGACCCTGGAGACAATCGACAAGCACCCCAACCGTCTCCTCAAGGTCGAAGGCCTGGGGCGGAAGCGGGTGGGGGCCATAAAGAGAGCCTGGAAAGAACACAGCGAGCTCAGCGAGCTGATGGTTTTCTTCGAGTCCCACGGGGTCCGCACGGGAAACGCGCTCAAGATATTCAAGCAGTACGGGACAGAGGCTATTGAGATCGTCCGGGAGAATCCCTACAGGCTGGCATCGGAGGTCTGGGGCATCGGTTTCGCCACAGCGGACCGGATTGCCACTCACCTCGGGATCGAACCGGACGCGCCTGTCAGGGTGAGGGCGGGCATAGCATTCGCGCTCTCGAGGGCTTCTGACGAGGGCCATGTCTACCTGCCGGAGGATTTCCTCCGCGATCGCTGCGCCTCACTTCTGGGTGTGGAAGAGGCATGTTTTGAAAGCGCACTCGAGCACCTGGTAAAGGAAGAGGTGCTTGTCTGCGATGGGGGCAAAGTCTATCTTCCGCTTCTCTATGCCGCGGAGAGATCGATCGCCGAGTCCTTCCGCAGTTTGCTAGAGGATGATTCTCCGACGGTGACGGGGAGCGTCGACAAGGTGCTCTCCCAAGTTCAGACCGAATATTCCATGGAGTTCGACCCGTCTCAGATCTCGGCGATCAAGGAGGGGTTGCGTTCACGCGCGCTCGTTGTGACGGGTGGTCCGGGTACGGGAAAGACCACGATTGTGAGAGCCTTCGTGAGGATCTTCGCCTCCAAGAGCCTGGAGGTGAGCCTCGCGGCCCCCACGGGCAGGGCCGCCAAGCGCATGAGTGAACTCGCGGGGCGGCCCGCGAAGACCATCCACCGCATGCTCGAATTCAATCCCCAGGACGGGTTCTTCAGGAGAAACTCAGAGACCCCTCTGGAGGCCGATGTCGTGATAATCGACGAGACATCCATGCTCGATATCCTGCTGGCCTCGGCGCTCCTGAAGGCCCTTAAGCCGGGCACATCGATCATCTTCGTGGGCGATGTCGACCAGCTTCCCCCGGTCGGTCCCGGGAGCTTCTTAAGGGACGTGATCGCCTCAGGCGCCGTTCCGGTGGCGCGGCTCACCCGGATCTTCAGGCAGGACGAGGGGGGAGATATCGTGGAAAACGCCCACCGGATAAATGCCGGTGAGTACCCGGAATTCAGCAAGGGCGAGGGGGACTTCTACCTCATTGAAAAGGAAAGTCCAGGCCAGGTTGCCGGCGAGATCGTTGACCTCTGTTCCAGGAGGCTGCCCGAGCGATTCGGGCTGGACAAGGTGAGCGAGATACAGGTCTTATCACCCATGTACAAGGGCGATGCAGGGGCTACCAACCTCAACCTGATGCTCCAGAACGCCATCAATCCCCACGGGAAGAAGATCGATGAGATCAGGTTCAAGATCGGGGACAAGGTGATGCAGCTCAGGAACAACTACGAGAAGATGGTCTTCAACGGTGATATCGGCCAGGTAGTGGACTGCGATACCGAAGAGGGTACGCTTACCATCAGGTTTGATTTCGAGGTAGACTACGATCATGCCGAGCTGGATGAGATCACCCTGGCCTATGCCATAACGGTTCACAAAAGCCAGGGGAGCGAGTTCCCGTGCGTGGTGATGCCGATTCTGACACAGCACTACATAATGCTTTACAGGAATCTTCTATATACCGCCGTTACGAGGGCCAAGAAGCTAGTGGTACTCGTGGGAACCAGGAAGGCCATGGCGCTTGCGGTAAGAAACATAAGGAGCGACCAGAGGTTTTCCTCCCTGGCCGACCGGATAACCGATACGCTTGGCTGAGCGGCACTGTCTCACTGTCAATTCTCATAGCAAGCCAACGCCTCCTTGCAGAGCAGCCAGAAAAAGGGTACAATCTACAGATGCGCCAGCTTGCGAAACGGTACCTGTGCCGGCATCTGTTTACCCCTTAGCCGGCCGTGGCACCTTTTAAGGGAGGAACCCGCTATGGACTGGCAAAACCAGCTCAGAAAGAGCATCTGTACGGTCGATCAGCTCAAGCCTTATACCGACATCTCCCCCAGGCAGGAACGGCAGTGGCGGCATATCGTGGGAAAGCACCCCATGCGCATCACGCCCTACTATCTCTCCCTGATCGACTGGGACGATCCTGAGGACCCCATCAGGCGGATGGTCCTGCCTGACGCCGAGGAGATGGACATTTCCGGTTCCTATGATACCAGCGGTGAGCTCCGGAATACCCGGATGCCCGGGCTTCAGCATAAATACGCCCAGACAGCCCTGATTCTCACCACCAACAGGTGTGCGGTGTATTGCCGCTACTGTTTCAGAAAGAGGCTGATAGGTCTCCCCACGGAAGAGATCGTGACCCGGTTCTCAGATGCGGCGAGGTACATCGAGCGGCACACCGAGATCACCAATGTGCTCCTCAGCGGGGGAGATCCGCTCATCTTACCTACACGGGTGATCGAGCGCTTCCTCGAGCGACTCTCACTTATCAAGCACCTGCGGTACATAAGGATAGGCTCGCGCGTGCCGCTCACCCTCCCGGTCAGGCTGCTTGAGGACCGTGACCTCATAAGCGTTGTCCGGAAGTACGGTCGAAAGCCCAAGCAGCTCCACCTGGTGGCCCAGTTCAATCACCCGCGCGAAATCACGCGGCGGTCATCGGATGCCATCGCAACCATCTTGACGGCAGGTGTTCCTGTGAGCAACCAGGCTATCCTGCTTAAGGGTGTAAATGATGATCCGGACACCCTGGCCGAGCTCCATGTCAGGCTTGTGAGCATCGGGGTACACCCGTATTACCTGTTTCAGTGCAGGCCTGTAAGAAGAGTCAAGCGCCGCTACCAGGTCCCGATCGCCAAGGGCGTGGAAATTGTCGAACAGGCCCGGCGGCAGCTCGATGGGATAAGCAAGAGATTCAGATATGTCATGTCACACAAGAGCGGCAAGGTGGAGATCCTAGGCATTGACGGGGGCAAGGTGTACCTGAAGTACCACCAGGCCCGTGATCCGGCCAATTTAGGCAAGTTCGTGGTGAGGAAGGTTGATCCGGATGCGGGGTGGCTTGATGAACTGCCGAGGCTTTAAGCGTGTGAGTACATAAGCGCATGAGCGAGGAGTTGAGAATGAGCGGATTTCCTGTGATTGATCGCACAGACGGGCCGGCTGGGGGGCAAGAAGAGCTTAGGAATTCCGGAAGGCAAAGAAAAAAGGTCAGGCTCCCGAGCCCAGAGGTGATTCCTCACTCGTGTGAACCCAGGGGCGAGCTCTTTAATTGCTCACGAGTGCGATCGGTTCAGGGCGTCAGGAATTCACCACGAGGGCGAGATACCTGACCTATATTAATGATACCCAGTTTTTCTAGGTTTCGTCAAGGTATGAATATGGGAAAAGCATCAAGAATTTTGCAGATTGATAACCTATAGACATATAAGTGGTTACGCATGTTACTTAATCTTATACATCATATGATTTGCCCTTGCGAAACAGCCGGATTCGCTAGACACGTGCGAATTGGAGGAAAGGCTCTTCCGGTTGTCACGCGGGCGGGGGACTCCCTTTGGACGGCATAGTCGTAAATCACGCGCGGGAACACAATCTCAAGGAAGTCAATGTAACCATCCCGTACCGGAGTTTTACGGTAGTGACGGGAGTGAGTGGTTCGGGCAAGTCGAGCCTGGCCTTCGATACGATCTACGCCGAAGGGCAGCGCAGGTTCGTTGAATCCCTGTCCACATATGCCCGGCAGTTCCTTGAGCGCGTGAGCCGGCCCGATGTTGATGAGATCCGCGGACTGCCGCCGGCCGTGGCTGTTCAGCAGGCCAACCCAACCAAGACATCGCGTTCCACCGTGGGCACGGCAACCGAGATCTATGATTTGCTTAGACTGCTCTATGCGCGCATCGGCGCGATCCAGTGCGATAAATGCAGGGTTCGCGTGACGAGGGGAGGCACTCAGCAGGGCACCGATATCGCTTTCTCCCTGGGCAAGGGCAAGATGGTAATGATCGGCTTTCCCCTCACCGTGGCGGTCCCGGAGGACATCAGGTCCAAGCTCATGGCCCTGGGGTTCGCCAGGATAATCCACCGCAAGCGCCTCAAGGAGGTACGGGACCTTGACTCTGCCAAGATGAAGCAGGGCGAGGTCGTGGATGTCATCGTCGACCGGGTGAAGACCAGCCCTGAGAACCGGACCCGGATCGCTGAGGCGGTTGAACTCTGCTTTTCCATGAGCTCCGATGAGGAGATCCACATCATCGCCGCCGGGAACAAGGTGCACAGAGCTTTCCGGGGTCTGAGATGTCCGGAGTGCGGGAAGAGCTATGAGAGCCCGTCACCGCTGCTTTTCTCTTTCAACAGCCCGTACGGGGCCTGCCCCGAGTGCCGCGGCTTCGGGAACAAGCTCGAGTTCGATGTGAACCTCATAGTGCCCAATAAAGACAGGACGCTGGAGGGTGATGCCGTGGAGCCCTGGTCGAGGCCCCAGTTCCAGTACTTCAAACAGTGGCTGCTCCGCACGTGCGCCAAGAATGAAGTGCCGACCACAGTGGCGTATAAGCGCCTCACCGAGGAGCAGCAGGACCTTGTCCTCCACGGGCAGGGCAGGTTCCCGGGGGTAATGGGCTTCCTGGAGAGGCTCCGCCGCAAGGGCTATAAGGCCTATGCCCGGTTCTTCGCCAAGCGCTATATGTCGCTCTCCGACTGCCCCGGCTGCAAGGGCACGAGACTTAAGCCCGAGGCCCTTCATGTCAAGGTGGGAAAGCTGTCCATTGCTCAGCTGGCCTCCCGGGACATCCGAAAAGTGAAGATGTTCTTCGACAAGTTCGAACCCGGAGAGACCGAACGCACCATCGCCGCTGATATCCTGCGAGAGATCGACTCGCGGCTCACCTATCTCATCGAGGTGGGGCTCGATTACCTAACCCTGGACCGCCAGGCCAAGACCCTATCAGGTGGGGAGGCGCAGCGCATAAACTTATCGAGCGCGCTCGGGGCCGGCCTTACGGGCACTCTTTACGTCCTTGATGAGCCCACGATAGGCCTGCACGCCCGGGATACCGACCGCCTTATGGGTGTTTTGAGAAAACTCAGTTCCCACGGGAATACCGTCCTGGTGGTCGAGCACGATCCCCAGGTGATTCTGGGGAGCGATTATGTGATCGACCTCGGGCCGGGGGCCGGACGGGAAGGGGGACGTGTCCTTTTCAAGGGCAAGCCCGAGGGACTCAGGAAATCCAGGCGCTCCATCACAGGTAAGTACCTGAGAAAAGAGCTCAGCATCGATTGCGGTCACACATCCTCCAAGAAAGCGAAACAGAGCATTACCATTAAGAATGCGCGGGAGCATAATCTAAAAGGGATAGATGTCACGATTCCACTTTATTCGTTCGTATGCGTGACCGGCGTGTCGGGCTCCGGCAAGAGCACGCTGATCGAGGATGTGCTCTTCAATGCGATACGGTCCAGGACATCTGCCGTTGAGAGGATCGGGGACCACGATGGCATCGATGGGATTGAGCGGATCAGGGACGCTGTCCTGGTCGATCAGTCTCCCATCGGCAAGAGCCCCAGGTCCAATCCCATAACTTATGTCAAGGGCTTCGATGGCATCCGCTCGCTCTTTGCCTCGGTGAGAGAAGCCAGGATGAGAGGTTATACCCGCTCAACTTTCTCCTTTAACCTCCCCGAGGGACGGTGCGAGATGTGCGGGGGGGAGGGTGCCGTGAAGATCGAGATGCACTTCATGGCCGATATCTACGTGCCCTGCGACGAGTGCTTCGGCAGGCGCTACAAACAGAGCGTGCTCCAGATCAAGTACAAGGGCATGAGCATCGCCGATGTGCTCAGTCTCACGGTCGATGAGGCCGTGGAACTCTTCAGGGGGGAGGCCGGAATCCTCCCGTATCTATACCTGCTTCAGGAGGTGGGCCTGGGCTATATCAAGGTAGGCCAGCCCGCCAACACCCTCTCAGGTGGAGAGGCCCAGAGGTTGAAGATCGCCCGCGAGATCAGCTCCGGGGGCAATACCAGGATGCTCTATATCCTGGATGAGCCCACCACCGGACTTCATCTTCACGATATCGCCAACCTGGTCACCATCCTGAGGAAGCTCGTAAGGAACGGCAATACCGTGCTGGTGATCGAGCACAACCTGGAAGTCGTCAAGTGCGCCGACCACGTCATAGACCTGGGGCCTGAGGGAGGGGACAAGGGAGGGCGTATCGTGTGTGAGGGAACCCCCGAGGCCATCAGCAGATGCAGGCGCTCGCACACCGGAAAGCTGCTCCGCAAGGTCGTTAAACAATCCAAATAACTTGACTGGCCACCCCCGCTTTGTTAACCTCCTATGAAGGAATTCACATCCTGGGGTCAGGTACCGACTTGTGAATTTGGTCACGGTACGGCTTCGGTTTGTCGATAAAGAACCAAAAGGTAGGCGTGTAGCTCAACTGGCTAGAGCACCGGTCTCCAAAACCGGGGGTTGCGGGTTCAAGTCCTGCCACGCCTGCCACTCCAATTCCTTCCCAGT
>JAUXGG010000396.1 GCA_030622265.1 Candidatus Eiseniibacteriota bacterium | reverse complement strand
TTCCCGTGGAGGTCGGATCATCAGATCGATCAGCAAGTGGTGAGTACGGAGTGCATATAGTGAGGAGGACCCGGCATGGATATTGAGAGTGGATTCTACCAGGATGCCGAGAAGTGGCTGTACAGGCTTCTCGAGCTTGATCCAGTGCTCGCAACGCATATGGGCGACCATCGCTGGGACGACAAGGTTGCCGACAACTCGGCTGAGGCTCTTAAGGCTCATAACCTCGAGATGAAGGAAACGCTCTCCCGGTTCCAGGCCCTGGATACCGGCGGCTTCAGCCTCGATGCGGACATCGATCACACCCTGGTCTGCCAGATGCTCAAGTCAATCATCCGCGACCATGAGAGGAAGCAAGGCCACAGGCGCGATCCCGGCCACTATGTCGACCAGATGATGGGAGGGCTCTTCATGCTCATCATGAAGGACTTCGCGCCGCTCACCGATCGCCTCAGCTCCGTGATTTGCAGACTCAAAGAGACAGCCGGGTTGCTTGAAGCGGGCAAGGCCAACATCGTTCCGGAAGAAGTTCCCCGGGTCTGGGCGGAGGTCGCCCTTGAACAGACCAGGCAGGCCTATCCCTTCGTCATGACTTTCCTGCCGTCCCTGGCAAAAGGACCCGCCAAGGCTCTGGAGTCTGACCTCGTGGACGCGGCCAGTAATGCGGTCGAGGCCATTGAGGATTTCCAGGACTTCATCGAGAAGCGCGTACTGCCAAACGCAAAGGGCGACTTTGCAGCGGGCAAGGACCTGTTTGAAGAGCTCTTGAGAGAAAACCACATGGTCGACTATGGTGCCGATGAACTCCTTGAAACAGGATGGCGCCTCTTCCACGAGACGGAAGAGCAAGTTAAGGCGGTTGCACAAGAGATTGATCCCGCTAGGACCGTCCAGGAGATCATGGAGGACGCCAAGGCCGACCATCCAACGGCTGAAGGCCTGCTTCCCGCCTATCAGGCGGCCATGGAATCGGCTCGCCAGTATGTAATAGACCACGAGATAGCCACCATCCCCGGGGGAGAGACCCTTAGGATCATTGAGACACCATCATATCTGCGCCCGCTCCTTCCGTATGCGGCCTATATGCCACCGGGAGTGCTTGAGGAGCAACAGGATGGGCTTTTCCTTGTTACCCCGGTCGATACCAGTGCGCCGGAAGAGGTCCAGGAAGAAAAGCTCAAGGGCCAGAACTTCGCCAAGCTGCCGGTAACGGCCTTACACGAAGCCTATCCGGGACACCACCTCCAGCTGGTCTGGGCCAACAGGCAGGAATCGATTCCCCGGCGGATGGGCTCTTACCTCTCCACTTTCTTCATTGAAGGCTGGGCGTTCTACTGTGAAGAGCTGATGGAGCAGCTTGGCTACATAGCCAGTCCCGTCCAGCGCCTGGGCAGGCTCAAGGACCAGCTCTGGCGCGCGGCCCGGATCGTTCTCGATGTTTCTCTTCACACTAAGGGGATGCCGGTTGAAGAGGCCACGGCCTTCCTGGTGGATAAGTGCCAGCTGGAACCCTCCAACGCGCTTGCGGAGGTTCGCCGGTATACGGGCTCCCCCACGCAGCCCCAGTCTTACCTGATGGGGAAGCTCGCCATCCTGGATCTTGTGGAGAACTACCGGCGGGCCAATCCCGGCTTATCGCTTAAGGAGATGCACGACAATATCCTGGGGTCCGGGTCGCTGCCGCCCAAGCTGATGCGCAAGCGCTTGCTGGCGGCAGGTTCCGCCAGGTCGTCTCCGTAGGCCTGCGCAAGCGGGTCGCACTGCGAGGACTGTACTGGCTATGAGCTCCGGCATCGTGTCGATAAACCCTGCGGCGAGCAGCTCCTTGAAGCCGATCGAGGCGCCGAGGAGGAGGGTGCCGTTGCCAACCGGAAGCACGACGGCGCCCGGGGCGCGCCAGGCCAGCTCTTCGCAGATCTCATAGGCGAAGGTCTTGGTGCCCTGAAGGAAAAAGGGGTTCCACGCGTGAGAAGCATAATAGGTGGATTCGGCGGCTTCCATCGCGGCGTCTGCCGCATCCTCCCGGCCTCCCGCGACAACTTTGACCTCGGCGCCGTGGGATCTTATGAGGGCGACCTTCTCCGGCCGGGCGGTCTCCGGCACGAAAACAGTACATTCGATACCTGCCCTCGCGCAATAGGCGGCAATCGCGGAGCCGGCATTGCCGGAGGAGTCCTCGACCACACTTCCGATCCCGAGCTCCTTGAACCGGCTCACCAGCACAGTGGCGCCCCTGTCCTTGAATGACCCGGTGGGGGAGAGGTGATCGAGTTTGACCTTTGTCTTCACATTGCCAATCTGCATGTCGGCCAGCGGGGTAAAGCCTTCGGACAGGGAAACAATGTTTGCATCATCCCTTATCGGGATGGCACCCCGGTAGCGCCACAGGTTCCGGGGCCCGGTCGAGATAGCAACTGGATCGAACGATGGCTTGAACTCGATATCGAGGTACGACCCACAGTCACAACGCCACCGCGGATCATCTAACTTGTATTTAACCTCACACTTGCCGCAGTAAAGATGGCCCATCATTGTCCTCCGGATCATATGCTACCGCAACACCCCCACCAAATTCAAGAAAACGGGGTCAGGTACCGATTTGTGAATTCACAAATCGGTACCTGACCCCAGCTTTGTGAATTGAGGCCGGCTGCCTATCGCATGCGCACTACCTTCACGCTTCC
>JAUXGG010000420.1 GCA_030622265.1 Candidatus Eiseniibacteriota bacterium | reverse complement strand
CCTTGAAGGGCGTGCCCGTTGCCTTCATCGTGGCAGGGCTGATGGCTATTGCTTTCCAGGGGTTCGCGGGTCTGACGGCAGGATAGATTTTGGGTAAACTTGGAAGAGAGTGTTCTATCAGGGAGGTGTCCAATGAGGTCTGCGAGTCTTGCGCTGTTGGCGGGACTGATTTTCTGTTTGGGGTGTGGTGGTGGTGCGGTAAAGACCACCGGCGAACCCGTGACTCTGGCGTTTGGAGACCTGGGTGGCGTACCGGTCGACTATGAGGTTGACCTCAGCATCACGACCGGAGAGGGGGCCCGGAACTGGATAAGCTCCTTCGACTTCGCCATGAAGGTGGAGGAGCTGACGGCCGAGGGCGGCGTCAACCGCAGGTTTGACTTCGATAACTTCGCAATCACCATATACTCGGGAAGCACTCCTGAAGCCGATCCGAATGCCGGGGATTTCACAGGGGAGTTTCTCACCATGAAGCAGGATGCGGCGGGAAACATCCTCGATTGGATTGGGCTTGACGGGATAAAGGGGAGGACCCCCGGGGGCCCCGGGTACAAGACCATGCTCGTCTATGTAATGTTCCGCATGAATCAGCCGCCTCCTCCGGACCCGGTCACTGTAGGGACCACCTGGCAGGGAAGCTTCGAGACTCCGGTGCCGATGGCTGGTAATCAGGTGCCCATGAAGGGCACCATGGACTATGAGGTCGCCGGCTTCGGGACCAAGGCCGGAAGAGACTGCGTCAAGATCAAGGCCAGGATCAGGATCAGCGGTATCGGTGACAGGCTGGTGGGTGAGAAGGAAGAACCCTCCTTCGAGCACGAAGAGGAAGGCAAGGGCGAGATCTGGTGGGACTATGCCAATGGTGTCGTCGTGGAGTTCACGTGCAACTCCAGCGCCAACCAGACCTATCGCAGGGAGCGCGCGGGCAAGACCGACATTGCTGTTGACCACTCAGGTGTCGACAGCGAGATCAAGATAAAGATGAAATAAGAGTATGTATGAGATAGGAGCACCGGCTTGTCAGGAGTAGTCCTTTATTCAGTGATCAGCCTCACCACGCTTGGGGCCCTGTTCGGCCTCGGGCTCGCGCTCGCGGCAAGGAAGTTCGCGGTTGAGCGTGACGAGCGGATCGACAGGATCGATGCGGTCCTTCCCGGGGTCAACTGCGGTGGCTGCGGCTTTGCGGGCTGTCTCGGGTTTGCCCGGGCGCTCGTGGAAGGCAAGGCAGAGCCGGTCGACTGCGCGCCGGGCGGCGCCGAAACGGCCAATGCGGTCGCGGAGATCCTGGGGCTCGAGAAGGTAACCAAGGTACCTGTGGTTGCCATGGTGGGCTGCAGGGGAGGAGACCGCGTCGAGCTCAAGCTCGACTATGACGGGGTCCGGACCTGTGCGGCCGCCGCGTTGCTTTGTGATAATGTCCGGGCATGTTCCTATGGGTGCATCGGCCTCGCGGACTGCGCCGAGATTTGCCCGTTCGATGCCATCGAGATTGCTGAGGGATGCGCCGTCGTCGATGATTCCAGGTGTACCGGCTGCGGCAAGTGCGTCGGCGCGTGCCCGAAGCAGATCATCTATCTGGTTCCAAGACCCAAGAAGGTGAGGGTTGCCTGCGGTTCGCTCGACAAGGGCAAGAGCGTTAAATCCATCTGTGAGGTGGGCTGCATCGGTTGCGGCATATGCGTGAAGAATTGCCCGGTCAAGTGCATCGAGCTTAAGAACAACCTGGCGATCATAGACCATGAGGCATGCATCAACTGCGGCATCTGCGCGGCGAAGTGTCCAACCAACAGTATCGTGGACCGGGTGTCCGTCAGGCCCAGGGCCGTCATCGGGCCTTCGTGTACCGGCTGCGGCGACTGCGTGAAGGTATGCCTCTTCAAGGCGATCGAGGGTGAACCGGGAGGGAAGCACGCGGTTGTTCACGAGAAGTGCATCGGATGCGGGCTCTGCCGCGACGTCTGCAAGGAAGGCGCCGTTACCATCGCGGGAGCCCTGGGACACCTTCCCGAGGAGTAGGGGCTTCCCCGAGTTTCCACCCACCAGTTGCCGGTGAACACTATGGGCGATACAGGTGAAAAACACATGGCGTTTCTCGAGCACCTCGAGGAACTCCGCTGGACCCTTGTCTGGATCGTCATAGCTACCGCCGCAGGAACAGGCGTCGCCTGGTACTTCTCCTCCGATATGCTGGCCTTCCTCTCCAGCGATCTCAATGCTATTCTCGAGACCGCCCTCGGAGCCGGACAGACCTTCGACCTTCACGTGTTCGAGATAGCCGAGGCCTTCACAACCAGGCTCAAGGTCTCACTCTTGATGGGCTTCCTGCTCGCGCTTCCGATCATTATCTTCAAGGTCTGGCAATTCGTCTCTCCCGGTCTCTTCAGGCGGGAGAAGCGGATGGCGGCTCCCATGGTGCTTCTCTCGATCGTGCTCTTCTACTGCGGCGTTCTCTTTGCGTATCTCATAATGGTAAAGCTGACCGTGGCGTTCATGTTCCGGCTCAAACCCACAGAGGTCGTCGCGACCATCAGGATGGGGAGCTATGT
>JAUXGG010000250.1 GCA_030622265.1 Candidatus Eiseniibacteriota bacterium | reverse complement strand
TACCTGAAGGTGGTCCCCAGGCTGAAGGGATTGGGCTCATTGGGCCCGAGCCACAGTCTTTCGGGAGGCCTGGTGCAAGATGAATCCAGGGTGACCGAGACCGTCTGCATATTGGATGCCAGAATGTCGACGCCCACGTGGTAGATGGCCCCGGAGCCTGAGTCATCGATCTTAAGCAGGGTTCCACCGGTCACCTCGACAGAGTCACAGGCCGCGGGCATCCTGAAGCGCAGCAGTCCGTTCTCGAACCGCTGGCTATTCCCGTTGGCTATGGTCGCGGTAACGGACGCATGGGTCCCATCATTGGCCGGGGTGTATCCGACTTCCAGGGTGGTGCCGTCATGGCCGGCGGCAATGGTCTCCATCGGGTAGATCTCGCCGCCGGAGACCCTGACCAACCTGTAGGACCTCTCGCGGTCGCAGATATTGTTGGTGGATATATTATACGGCGGACTGGAGATGCTGCCTGAGTTCCTGTGAATGTGGCCCCAGATCGCCATATCAACTCCCAGCCCGGCGACATTGATCTGGCGCGAGAAGTCGTAGTGATAAAAGAGGACCTGGGCCTCGCTTTCGGACGCGCCGGCCAGGTCTTGGACAAGCCAGTCCAGCTGGCCCTGGGTGAAGCTGTCTCCACCGTAGATCTCGAAGCGCCAGTTGTCATAGTTGTCATAGGCCTCGAGGCCCACGAAGTGAACCGGGCCATAATCGAAGCTGTAGTCCTGGGTGTACCACGGTGCCCCGGGCGGGGGATCGTTGAGCCGGCTCCAGCCGAAGAAGCGCCACCAGTCGCGGCGCGCCGTCCCGTCCGGTGGGAGGGTGGATGACCAGCCGCCGATATCATGATTGCCAGCTATGAGAAACACCGGCACTTCGAATTCGGTCAGCATGCGCTGGGCCCTGGTATAAACCCGCATATCCAGGTAGTCCTCAAGCTCACCCTCATTGACAAGGTCCCCGGTATGGAGCACAAACTCAGGGTTAATCAGGTTTATGTCGTTTATCACCTCACGGAAATCCACCATCTCTGAGGTATCCGGGCTGATCCAGCCGCCGGATGAGAACTCGTGGGTCGGAAGGTGGGTGTCGGTTATGTGAACGAAGTAGTAGTCATCTTTGTAGGCCGGGATCACCTTGACTGCATGCCTGGTGGTATCCACAATGCCCTGGGTGGCAACGACAACCAGATCATACAGGCCGGCCTCGATGTCACCTGGTACCATGGCCTCGATTTCCCACCACAGGGTGGACGGATCATAGGTTGGACTTGCAACAACCGGTAGCCAGACCTTTTGGCGGCCGCGCAGGAGTTCTGCGGTCCAGCCCCTGATCGCAGGATCGGCGGAACACTGTATTGTGAGTGTATCGCCGGGCAGCACGAAGGATGGGATATTGAGCAGCGGGCGCTGGATAACCGTAAGAGTATCACCCGTCAGAGGTATGGAAGGGTCCCGCTCGAGGACGAAGTGGCGGTCGAGTTCCTCTCCGGGACTGATCTCGAGCCGGTGCTCACCCGGCAGAAAGCCCTTGGCAGATACGACAAGCCGCCAGGTTCCGGCTGGAAGGGTGGAGGCCGCGAACCCGTTTCCTGCGGTCACCATGTCCAGGTATGGGAAGCCATGCTCATCGATAGCCTCGATACCTGCGCCCGAGACCGGCACTCCCGTAGAGCGGGCGGCCACGAAACAGTGAACCGTCCCGACAGGCGTGGCGTTGATCTCATGGATCAGGGTCGTCACCGCGGCGATATCGCGATCTCCCACGACAAGGTACCGGGAGTAGGATGAAGAATCGCCGGGCTCAAGATAAGCGGTCCGCACATTCATATGTGACCAGAGATGCCCCTGGGTTCCCCAGATGGTAGAAGTATCCGGACTGGTGTAACCGTAGGAGACCTTACCGGAAGTTGCGGCGAGCCAGGGTGAGCTGGTGGGACCTAAGGTCCTGTAGCCATAGCCGGGGACGAACTTATCGCAGCCCCCGAAGGCGAAGGCATCACCCATCTCGAATGATGGGTGAAGAATCTCCCCCATATTGAATACTCTGGTGGAAATCTCGATATAGTCGGTGTCCGGCTCCAGGATATAGTCGGTCACGATGGTAAGCATGGAGTCTTCAAAGTCGACGCCTGTCGCACGAACCACCGCGGTGCCGCCCGAGCCATCGTCAAGGATCGCAAGCGAGGTGTACACCGCCTGCCGGGGCCAGTCATCCTCAAAATGGGTATAGATCTGGGCCAGGGCGTCCACGCGGACAGTGGACGAGGCGGCGTCGATTATATTACCTCCGCTCTCGGCGTTTACTATCACATGGTCGAGAGCTCCTATGATGACGGCGACCCGGTCGTTTTCCATCATGATGTCGCCTATACGCCCATCGGCGTAGGTGCCGGTGAGCAGGTTCTCTGTCGAGTCGATCCAGCCGGCGGAGCTGGCGCCCGGGGTTGAACCAGGGCCTAAAAGGGCAGCGTGGCCGGCAGCCAGCAGCACGAGGGTCCCGGCAGCGGCCGCGAATGCGGTTGTCCTCAGTGATCTAGGCATCATCGTTTCTCCGTAACGGGAATATAATAGGTATCATGAGCCTCGCCAAGCTGCGGGTGCCGCATGAGGAGCGACGCGATCAGTAGCGCATCCTGAGGGAGGAAGGCAATACCTGGAACTTGAAGCTCCTTCCCTCACGCTGAAGATCGCCGTCAACCTGGAGAGGTAGCTCCGTTGCGGTCTCGATTGAAACACGCTTGCAGGTCAGGTACTGGCCGAAGGCATTGCCGTTCGTGGATGAGGCGATTATGTTCGAGAGTGTTGTGCTCGGATCCGCGCTGACCATCATCACATGGAGCAGCCCATCGTCTATACGGGCTTTAGGTACTACTTTAAGTCCATAGCCGTAATATGGTGTTTTTGTGACAATTAACGAAATAGCACACTTGACTGAAAAGGTCTTTCGATCCACCTTGACGATGGCATCATCACCCTCATATCCACCGAGGATCAGCTTGGCGGTTGCCCTGAAATAAGAGTCGAAGCCCTTCACGCCCTTTTCCAGGAATTTCTTTCGCTCGCTGAGGACGCGGCCCTCGAAGCCCACGCTGGCCAGGATGCCTCTTGTCTTTCCATCGATGAGGATCAGATCCACCTGGTGTTCCCAGCCCTTCTTGATCCGGTCTGCCGCCCGTCGCCGCGAGAAGGGGAGTTTGAGGGTATTACGCCAGGCATTGCCCGTGCCAAGAGGTATGTAAGCGAGGACAGTGGTCCGGTGCAGCGCGTTGATTATGTCTGAGAATGTGCCGTCGCCACCGGCAACAACAAGAATATCCACCTTCTCGGCGAGTGCTTCGGCACACTCTCTCAGGTCGGCGGCGGACTCGGTTTCCCATCCGTCGATGAGGGTCTCGGAACCCAGGATGCCCGCGCATTGGGCGATCACCTGTTTCCGGCGCTTGAGGCTCGACGTGCCGGCCGCGGGGTTGACGATGATACCGTAGCGAAGTGCTTCGTCTGATCTGGCCATTTGCTCTTTTTATCTGCGCCTTATGACGACGATCGGTCTATCGATCTTCTCGGCTTTCTCGATGGGTTGATTGAGGTCCCAATTGTTCCACCACCCGATGAACTCGAACTTCCCGGACTTCTCTACGAGCAGCAGGAACTCCTGGGGCAGTATCACTCTTATGATGTCGACGCTCTCGAAGGAGCGGGTCTTGCCCCGGTCGGTGACCTCCGCACCGAGCCTGTGCCTGGCGAGCTGCGATGCCCGGTCTATGATCTCCAGCATGAAACGGACGTCGATCTTGACACCATCCTTTTCTATTGTCCAGGTCTGGTCGGTCCGCAGGGGAGAGGCCCATTCGAAGTTGATGCACCAGTCCAGCAGGTAGAGGCCGCCCGGCGCGAGGGCGCGCGCGACGGCATCCAGATGCGAGAGAATATCCGGCGTGGACTGGACATAGAGCGATCCACACATGGCAAATGCAAAATCCACGCTGTCATCGAGCGAGAAGTCTCGCATGTCGCCTTTAAGGAAGCGGGCCTCGATTCCCTCTCTGGTGGCCCTTTCTCCGGCATAGGCAATCATGGCGGGGTT
>JAUXGG010000106.1 GCA_030622265.1 Candidatus Eiseniibacteriota bacterium | reverse complement strand
TGCTCCGGAGGATGTGGAGCCAAGGGTGACGCCGGGGGCGGGGGTGGCGGACTCCTCGGGCGAGGGGGAGGGTTCGCCGGCTGCAGAGGACGGTGAAGTGTTGCCTGCGGCCGAAGCCGACTCTTCGCTCACCGGAACGGAATCTGCCTTTGACATACCTGATTCTTCCATCACCGGGTCGTCATTCTCGCTTGATGAGTCTGACACTTCCGGCACCGGATTGGTGGTCCCCCTCGGGGAGGCGGGTGACGGGGCCCCGGGAGGGGAGCGTGACTCTGCCGCCTATCTGAACTGGAATCCGTACGATGCACCCAGCCCCATCTCGCCACCTGAAAGCCTTATCACCATCATTGAAGAGCCGACCTGGAATCCGGCCTGGGATTGGTACCCGCATTACTCCTTCGGTCCTCCGCGTGGCCGACTGAGGAGTCGCTTCCGGACGCGCCCTCCGGCCTTCATGGTGGACCCCGCCCTGGCAGGGACATATGACCGGGCCCTTGCCGGCTACTGGGTGGACCGGGGCCGGTCGCGCACTTTCGTGGCCGTGGAAAAGTCGCTGGCGGACTACAGCAATATCGATATCCCCATCACGTTTCCCGACAGGATCGGGAGGGTGATCGGCCAGGGGGCCAACCTGGCCGTGTCCGGCAGCGAGAAAATCTCGTTTGGCGGGCAGACCAGGTACAATCTCAATGAGCAGGCGACGGAGTTCGGAAAACGGAGCCGGTTCCCGACGCTTGACATGAAGCAGCACCTCAAGATCGATCTCACGGGAACGGTAGGCGAGAAGATCCACGTGACGGTGCATCATGACAGCGAGATCGATACCCCGCTTGAGAACCGGATCAAACTCAGGTACGAAGGCTATGACGATGAGATCATCCAGAGGATCGAGATGGGCAACACCAATCTCAACCTTCCCGGCTCGAGGTTCGTAAGCTACAGCGGGATGCAGCAGGGCCTCTTCGGCGCCAAGATGGTGGCCAGACTGGGAGCGCTTGATGTCACCCTGATCGCAAGCAAGCAGGAGGGAAGAACGGCGAGTCACAGTTTCGTCGGGGCCGGCTCACGCGACTCGATAGTGATAGATGATATGAGGTTCGTGAGGAACAAGTACTTCTTCGTTCTTGATCCCTACCAGCTGTCAGCCGATAAGACCTTCTCCGAGATAGAAGTCTATGTCGATGATGGTGACGGCACCAACAACCTGGATACCGGAGCCCTTGAGGCATATGCCTTCCTGGATCCCGACAACCTGCCTGATGAATCACAGTGGGACAGCCTCTCGTACAGGGGCGATTTCGATGTTCTCGAGGTCAACCGGGACTATGCGATCAATCTCCAGACCGGGGAGATATCCTTTCTCAGGGCCATGTCCGCGCCCCACCACCTGGCGGTGACCTATGTTTACGATGGTGAGCCGACCGGCGGCAGGGACGCCGAGGACAGGCTGATCCTCAAGATGATCCGTCCTTCTGATACCTATATGATCGAGCGGGCCGACATATGGAAGTCCACTCTGGAATTGATGCGCAAGAACATCTATTCATTCGGCGCCAGCTTCATATCGGAGGACCAGGTGGAGGTCAGCATATTCCGCAGGGAAGGTGATGTGGATACCGATGTGCAGGGGGATTTCGCGTACGCAATGATTCTCGGGATCGACCTCCGGGATGAGGACGGGGTAATCGCCGGCCCCGAGAACGGCTGGGATACCGACCTTTATGCTGACGGCGGCAGGGTAAACGGGGAATCGGGGCTCTTGCTCTTCCCTGATCTCAGGCCGTTCGATCCTGTTGTTCCGCCGGATGACAGGCCGGCCGTCCTCGAGGTGACCAACCCTGAGATTTATGATGAGCACCACAATAACCTGACGGTCGACCAAAACAGCAAATACTATATCAAGATAAGGTACTCCACTCCGCAGACGACCTGGAAGCTCCAGCACATCAATATTCTGGAGAACAGTGAGACCATCACTCTCAATGGCGTGCGTCTTGTGAAGAACGTGGACTACGAGATTTACTACGACATCGGGCAGATACGATTCAAGACCGAGGAAGCTGCCCGGCCGGATGCCGAAATCTCGGTGAATTACCAGTTCGTGCCGTTCTTTGCCCTCGCCCAGCAGACCCTGGTCGGCGCCCAGGGAATCTACAGGCTCTCTCCCCGCTCCTACCTGGGCTCCCTCTGGCTCTACCAGAGCAAGAAGTCGCCTGAGGAGCGCCCGCGGCTCGGTCAGGAGCCATCCCAGACAGTGATGGGCGACATCAATGGCGTGTTCGAGTTCAGCCCTTGGATCATGACCTCGATGGTGAATTCAATACCCTATGTCAGGGCGGATGCGCCCTCGAGGCTCAGCATCGCCGGCGAGGTGGGCTTGAGCTTCCCCAACCCCAATACCAAGGGTGATGTCTATATCGACGACATGGAGGGGGTTGAGGATGTGAGGACCTTCCCGCTCTTGAGGGAATCCTGGGTTCCCGCCAGCGCTTCCGGCGACCGGAGGTGGCAGGACAACCGGGGTCTCTGGTGGTACATCAAGGACAAGGAAGTGCGTGAGCAGGACATCTTCCCCAATGCCGAATCCAAGCCGGGCGAGTCCTTCATACCCGTGCTCGAGCTCGATTTCAAGGATCAGAAGTATGTCGGTGGGGTGGAGCCCAGCGATATCGACTCCGTGGACTTCGATCCCACCCGCCAATGGGGGGGACTGATGCGGCTGGTTTCCAAGACCGGTACAGACTTCACCGACCTGAGGTTCTTCGAGGTCTGGATCCGGGAGAAGGCCGATGGGACAGATGGCGGAGATTCCGTCACCATGAATGTGGACCTAGGCGCGGTGAGTGAGGACTTCTACAGGCCGTGGCGGGTCGGCGTTCTGAATACGGAGGACAAGGACAATGACGGCAAACTCAGCACGACTGAGAACACCGGGTATGATGGGGTCTTTTCCGGGGACGATGACGATGATCCCGACGATAATTGGAGCTATACCGAAGGTCACTACTCCCAGATCAACGGAACCGAGGAGAATCCCAGGACAGTGCCCGATACCGAGGATCTGGATGATGACGGCAACCTCGATATGGACGAGGTCTTCTACCGGCTGAGTTTCGATCTTTCCGATACCACCTATGTGGCCAATGAATCAGGTGACTGGCGTCTCTACAGGATACCTCTTACCGAGGGTGAGGCAATGGGCGGAGCGCCGAGCTGGCGGTCCATCCGCTACATAAGATTTTTCTTCACAGGCCCAGGGGTCGGTGAGGGAAGCGTCTTCCAGATTGCCAACCTCCAGATTGCGGGAACCAGCTGGCTCAATGAGGGTGTGAGGGTCAAAGACGCGATGCTGCCGCCCGAAGAGCTGCTCCCGGGTGAGGCCTTCGAGATTGCGGCCAAGAACACGCGGGACGACCCCGATTATGTTCCACCTTATAACCCGGGAGTGGATGCGCAGGGTTACAAGAAGCGCGAGCAGTCCCTGGTCTTCGGGCTCAGGAGCATCAATGCCGGCAATTCCGGTTCCGCATACCGGAACATCCCTGGCCAGGGCAACAACTACACCATGTACCAGACTCTGGCGTTCTATGTCCGCGGGGACGAGCAGGCGGACGCTGAGAACCTGCACATGTTCGTCAGGATCGGCACGGACAGCATCAACTTCTATGAGTATGCGACCCGGGTGCAGAACGGGTGGAAGAGCGTGGCGGTGCCCATGGAGACCATCACCAACTTGAAGACCGCAGAGGCTTCAAGGGACAGCATCTACGGCACAGAGGTGGACTTCCGCAGAGTGGATAGGGATGACGGGTGGATTGCCGTTTATGGGGCACCGTCGCTTACCAGGATCTCCAGGGTTAGCGCCGGCGTCGTGAACAGCGGTTCATCGCCCACAACATCGGGCGGCGTGGAGGTCTGGTTCGACGATCTTCGTCTGACCGATGTGCGCAAGGATCCCGGGTTCGCCAAGCGGATCAGCGTGGCCGCGGCCTTCTCCGACCTCTTCACGATAAGCGCCGACTATGAGAATACCGACAGCGAGTTCCAGACCCAGGGGACTAAGAGGACAGGAAGCGATGACACCCGCTACTCGCTCAATTTCAACACTGCCCTTGAGCGCTGGTTGCCTCTTGCAGGTATTGCTGCTCCCTTCTCGATGAGGTTTTCCAGGAGCCATTCGCTGCCCACGCTGCAGAGCAAGTCGGACATCGCCTTGTTGCCTGACCAGCGCCGGGCCTGGGAGCGGACCTCAAGCGACAACTTCCTCAGATTGACGCTCGCCAGGAGGGTCAAGTCCAAGAATCCTCTTCTGCGCATGACCGCGGACGCGCTCACGGGCGGGCTGTCATACTCGCGCAAGCGGGGTGACTCGCCGGAGCTGGCGGACACGACCTATGGGTACAGTGGGGATGCAACCTACAACTTCTCTCCCTGGTGGGGCAACAGCGTCAGGTTCTTCAGGGGGTACCGGATAGCCTATCTGCCCACGAACGTTAACATGAACGTGACGGGCACTGCAAAGGACGCCAAGCGTTTCGATAAGCGCCAGGGCGTGGTGAAGGAGAACAGATACACCAGGTCCATAAAGGGGCACATCGGGATTACCGCCAAGCCCATTACCGGTCCGGCCCTGGAGACCGATTACAACCTGAAAATCTTCAGGGACCTGGACACGAATAAGAAAGTGCCGATCGCAAACAGCGTCGGCTGGGGGAAGGAGCTTAAGCGCAACCAGAGGGTTGGGGTGAGGATCAGGCCCACGTTCGGGAGGTGGATGAAACCTACCTTCAGCTATGATGTCAACTATGACGAGAATGGCGAGCCCTCGGTGCGTGCGGCGGGAGATCCCCCGAGCATTCGCCGGGCTTCGGTATCGGCCCGGTCGACGGTCGACTTTCTTGTGATCCCGGCATCGGCGTTCTCGGTTCCCGTGACCGGCATAGACTCCGTCGGTCCCCCGATCTATAAGAGAATCGTCTCCAAGGTGCCCGACATCACCCTTAGCTATGTCTACGACCGCATTTCCAAGTACCAGAAGGTACTTGCGCGGCCTGACCTTGCTTTCCAGTTGGGCATTGACACCAAACTCCCGGATGACCTTGTCTACTCCGGTGTCAGCGGCAGCGGCCAGCAGACGGACGAACATGTCCAGACAAGAGGATTCAATGCCTCGTCGGACTTCCAGCCGGTACCGAGCTTCTCACTTGAGGCGAGATACAAGCGTGACAAGTCCTCACGGACCTATGCGGGCGCCACCAGCTTCAACTCCACGGAAGTGTGGCCGGACGTGTCCGGGAACGTCTCATCGCTCTGGTACCTGAATGTTTTCGGGGGGGCCTTGAAAAGCACGTCCTTCGCCTTCGGGTACAGGGGGACGGAAACCGAGAGGGGCACCGGGATCTCCACGGTCACCAATCGGGTCAGCAGGTCGGAGTGGCTTCCACTGCTGGGCTGGGACGCCACCTGGAGTAATGGCGTGAGAACCACCCTGAACTTCAGGCATTCGAGCGCCGAGACACGGGACTTCAAGGGCAGCGGCACCCTGAAGACATCCAAGACCACCGCCGTGAGTTTCTCGATCAGCCATTCCTTCAGCGCGCCCCAGGGTATGTGCATACCCCTGGCCGGGCGTACCTTCAAGTTCAAGAGCAATCTCACCCTCAACCTGGATTTCAACTACGAGACCAGGCTCGACCGCACCCCGAGTGCCAACAACAGGATAGACGCTAATACCCGCAAGTTCAGCATGATACCCCGTGCGAGCTACAGCTTCAGCAAGAACATCACAGGCACCGCAAATGCCAGGTTCGAACAGCAGAGCGACCGCAAGCTGGGTCACACCTGGCGGACCATTGGCCTAAGTGCCTCTGCTCTCATACGCTTCTAGAGTTTTCGCTTGCTTTTGATCCCCGTCTGTTGTAAATTCTGGCATGAGTGGGCAAGGCCCACTCTTCTACTATTATGTCGTGGGGGGCTTTCGATTGCGCAGGGACCAACTCCTCGAGGAGGCGGAGGCTGTAGTTTCGCCTGTATTGGCGAACCTTGGCTGCGACCTTGTGGAGCTGAGCCTGGTAGTTTCCCATGGCAGGAGGACCCTCAGGGTGTTCATAGATAAGCCCGGGGGTGTCAAGGTGGAGGATTGTGCCGTGGCGAGCAGGGCGGTCGGCCCGGCGCTGGATGAGCACAGTGTTTCGATGGGAAGGTACTTCCTGGAGGTCTCCTCGCCCGGGGTGGAGCGGAAGCTTAAGACCCGCCTGGAGTTCCGGCGTTTCGTGGGCCGGAAAGCCCTGGTCAGGCTCAGAGAAGCCCGGGACGGGGTGAATGAGATAGAG
>JAUXGG010000026.1 GCA_030622265.1 Candidatus Eiseniibacteriota bacterium | reverse complement strand
GACGAAAGCGTGGACACCTTCCTTCCGGTGGCGCTCCTTCATCTTCCTTACGGCCTCAAGCCGTGGTCCCCTGATCCCCTCTTCGGCCGCGATCATCAGAAGGGCATTGGTGCCGGGCCAGACATGGGAGTCGAGCCTCGGCTCGGAGTACTCACCCGACCCGTGTACCCCCGGGATCTTGGTAAAACACTCCATTCCGGCCGCCTTGAGAGATTCCATCATCTCCTCCTCGATGGAGGAGTTGAAGATGACCACGATCATTTCCTTAGCCATAGGGCACCTCTCAAGCGGCCTTCCTGTCAGGCCGTCTTCTTGCGCTTGAATCTCTCCAGGAGAGTCTCGAAACTCATGTAGACCACTGGAATTATGACCAGAGTCAGAAACGTGGATGTCGCCAGTCCACCGATCACCGCCCTTGCCATGGGGGAATTGAGCTCCGAGCCCGCGCCCAGGCCCAGGGCCATCGGGGTCATGGCCAGCATGGTGGTGAAGGCCGTCATCAGGATGGGACGGCGGCGCGTCCCGGCGGCCTGGACCACCGCCTCCTCGAGCGGCAGGCCCCTGGCCCTCAACAGATTGGTGTAGTCCACCAGGATGATCGCATTGTTTACCACGATACCGGAGAGCACGATCACGCCCGTGATGGAGTTAATACTCAGGGTCGTACCGGTAAGGAAGAGCATCCAGGAGACCCCGATAAAGGAAAGCGGCAGCGAGAACATGATTATGAAAGGATGGCGAAGCGACTCAAACTGCGAGGCCATCACCATGTAGACCAGGAAGATGGCTCCCAGCATGGCCAGGCCGAGCCACCTGAAAGAGCTGGCAACGTCCTCGGCCTCTCCGGCAACCACCGCCGAGAAGTCGGGTGGCACCCTCAAGTCCTCGAGCTTCTCCCTTAAGTCATTCACCACGCTCCCCAGATCGCGCTCACCCGTGAGGTTGCCGGTAACCGATACCAGCCTCTGCTGGCTCTTTCGCTCGATCTCCACCGGCCCCGCAGTCACTTCCATCCTGGCGACTGAGGCCAGCGGCACAGGATCGCCCATCGGCGTGGGAATGAGCACATTCATCACGTCCTCAAGCGAGCGCCGCTTCTCATCGGGAAGCCGGACCCGGATCGAGTATTCGTGGCCCCCCTCCCGGTACTGGCCGGCGATGCTTCCCATCACGGCGGTCTGGATCGAGTTAGCGATCGAGTTCACGCTGAGACCGTAGTAGGCCGCCTTCTCGCGGTCTATCACGATATGGGACTCTGGTTTCCCCTCCTGGCGGCTGATCCTGACATCGGTGGTTCCGTAAACGCCTTCGAGGATACGCTTAACATCCTGGGCGACCGCTCTGGCATCGGCAAGATCATGCCCGTAGATCTCGACAACGAGGCGCGCCCCGCCGAACATCATCTGCGAGAAGGCATCGGCCTCGAAATAGGCCTGGGCGCCCGGAATCTGCTTCATGGGCTCCTTAAGCGCGAGCCGGATGTCCTCATCGCTCCGGTCCCTCTCGCCGAGGGTAACGACCCGGAACCACACTCTTCCCATGTGGCTCCCGGTACCCCCGAAGATCGCGGCGAAACCGGAGCCCTGCCCCACTCGCGCGAACATGTTCTCGGTCTCGGGCACTTCACGCTCGATCAGGTCTTCCACGGCCTCAACGGCCTGCTGGGTGACCTCCAGCCTGGTGCCCACGGGCATCTCGACTGTTACCTGGAACTCCCCGGGCTCGCTGGCGGGGATGAACTCGACCCCGACGAAGCGTATCAGGCTCATGCTGAATACAAAGATCACCAGTACGATCGCAAGCGTGATCTTGCGGTGCCTCAGCGACCACCGCAGGATTTTCTCGTAGGTGCCTCCCAGGGCGGCGGCCGTCTTCTCCCGTCCCGCCTTGCGCTTCACCGAAAGGACCTTGGAGGCAAGGAGCGGAATCAGGGTGAGCGCAACAAAGAGCGAGCACAGCAATGCAAAAACCACGGTGAGAGCCATGTCCCGGAAGAGGATGCCGGCAATGCCGGGCACAAAGACCACGGGAAGGAAAACAGCAACCGTCGTAAGCACCGAGGCCGTGATCGCCGCGGCGACCTCCCCGGTCCCGTAGACCGCGGCCTCCCTGCGCGTAAGTCCTTTCTCCCGCTGCCGGAAGATATTCTCCAGCACCACAATGGAACTATCGACGAACATTCCTATGCCGAGGGCGAGGCCGCCCATGGAGATCATATTTAGCGTCACATTGGCGAGGCGCATCACGATGAAGGTGGCGATCAGGGAAACCGGTATCGAGGTGGCAATGATAAAGGTGGATGGGATATTGCGAAGGAATATGAAAAGGACAATCACGGCAAGTATGGCGCCCTGAAGGCCGACCGAGCGCAGGTTCCCCACCGACTGCTTGATGTACTTGGCCGAATCCATCACTCTTACGAATTCCACATCGAGGGCCTTCTCAATCCTGGGCAATTCCTCGATTACCCTTTCGGCGACCTTGACGGTGTTCGCGGTGGACTGCTTCTGGATCATCACCATCACGCCGGGCTTGCCACCGAGGCGTATCTCCTCGACGCGGTCGGCGAAGGCGTCCTCAACGATGGCCACGTCCCTGAGATAGACCGGAGAGCCTTCCACCCGGGAGACCACCACATCATTTATCTCCCCGACGCTCTTAAACTCACCGGTGGTTCTTACCAGGAAATCGCTCCTGCCCTGCTCGATCCTGCCCCCCGGAACCCTGACATTCTCCATCATGAGGGCGCGGACCAGGTGGTTCAGGCTCAAGCCATAGGCCTTGAGTTTCTCATCGTCCGCATAGACATGGATCTCCCGGTCCCTTCCCCCCTGGGTAAAGACCGAGGCCACTCCCTGGATCCTCTCGATCCGCGGCTCGACCTGGTCCTCGGCGATCTTCCTGAGCTCGGACAGCGAATAGTCGCCTCCCAGACCCAGGAAGAGGATCGGCATCGACTCTGTTGAGAACTTGAATATGAAGGGATCGTCCGCATCCTCAGGCAGGAAGGGCTTGATGAAATCCACCGCTTCCCTGACATCCAGAGAGGCGATGTCCATGTCCTTGCCCCACTTGAACCGGACCATCACCACCGACATGCCCTCGCGCGAGCCCGATGTCACCTCATCAACATCCTCGACCGAGGCGACCATCTCCTCGATGGGCTTGGTGATGAGGGTCTCTATATCCTCGGGCGAGACGCCCTCATAGGTGGTGACCACGGTCACGGTGGGGAAATCTATGTCGGGATAGAGATCGATGCTCAACTTGGAGAGGCTGACCAGCCCGACGCCTATGATGGCGACATAAAGCATCAGGAAGGTGACTGGTCTGGATGTTGATGCGCCTGGAAGCCCCATTCCCCGACTCCTCTATCTTACTCGGTAATACTTATCCTGGCACCGTCACTCAGGAGATTCTGCCCCACCACGACAACCTGCTCGCCGGGGGCAAGCCCCTCGAGGACCTCGTAGTGGGTGGGTCCCGCAAGCCCCAACACCACGTTTCGCTCTTCGCCCGTATCTCCAGCGACCACGAATACCGCGGTCTCCACCCGGACTCCCCTGCCCGGTAGCACCTCGGTGAGCGTGGCCGCCAGGGGCATCAGGGCCGCATCCTCGTGGATCTCGGTAATCACCTCGACCCGGGCAAACATGCCTGCCTTGAGCATCCCCTTGGCATTGGTGAGCATGATCTCGGTCTCGGATGTGCCCGTCCTGGGATTAACCACGGGGCTGCGGTTGGTTATCCTGGCCGCGGTGGTCTCGCCCGGAAGAGCGTCGAAGACCATCCTGACCGGGATACCTTCCTTGACCAGGTGATAGTCCTTCTCGAGCACGCCGATCATGACCTTGACCGAGCTATCGTCGATCACCCGTACGATCGGCTGCATCTGGTTGATGTAAGTTCCCGGATCGAGATACACCATGGATACCTTGCCTGTAAGAGGCGCCGTTACCTCGAAGGGCTCAAAGCGCTGCCCGGTGATCTCGGGGTCTATGATCGCAACGACCTGGCCCTTGCTCACCCGGTCGCCCCGGACCACCCTGCGCTCGATTATGCGGCCGGAGATCTTGGAGTAGACGTCCACCTCTTCCTTGGACTCCACGGTGCCGGTGTATCTCAAGAGGCGTTCCACATCGCCGGTTGTCACGGATTCGACCCTCACCGGAACGGTGGCATCGCCGTCGGCGGCGTTCACCTTGCTCTCCCGCTCCAGCCTGCCCTGCTCGATGGCCCTGATTCTCAGAAAATAGACTGCCGCCAGCGCTACCACTATTATCACGATCGGGATGATTGCCCGCTTCATGGTCGAGCTCCTGCTTTAAAGTCCTTAAGGAGAATTCCCATTGCTCTCATTGCCTGCGCCACCGCCACGTTAAGATCATGAACCGCCTCCAGCCTGTTCCGCTTGGCCGTGTTGAGGGCCAGTTGCGCGTCCAGGACCTCCAGGTTGGTGGCATACCCCTGGAGATATCGTTCGTTCGCTATGTCCAGGCCCTCCTGGGCCATCTCAACGTTCCTTTCCTGCGACTTGAGCGTCTCGCGTGCGGCCTCCACGTCGAGGAGCACGCCACGCACCTCGAGCTCGATCAGGTCCTCGAGATTGCCCTTGTAGATGTCGGCCTGCCTCTTGACCGACCTGGCTTCGGCTACCTGCGACCTCGTGCGGAAACCATCGAAGATGGGAAGGCTGACGATGAGATAGCCGCCATAGGTGTCCTCTACCTTGTCCGGATCCACCGTGATATTGTCCATCCGGAAGTCGTAGTTAAGGTCAAGCGAGAGGACAGGAAACCAGCTCGACCTGGCCAGATTGATCGAGGCCTCCGCGATAGAGCCCTGAAGGTCGGCCATCCTGATTTCCGGTCGGTTCTCCATGGCCATCCGGATGGCGTCCTCGGCAGTGATCTCATAGTCGTAGTACTTGAATTCCCCGATGAAATCGATCTCCTCATCCTGCCTCACGCCCATGGCCTTCTTGATCAGGAGCTCGCTCAGGTTGATTCCGTTCCTCGCTCTTATGAGGATGGGCTGGAGATTGCTCACCTCCACCTCGGCCCGCATGACCTCGAAACTCGAGGCTTCACCCGTCTCGTACCTGGCCTTCACCACCCGCAGGAACTCCGAGGCATTGTCTATGGCTTCCGTGGAAACCGTGACCGCCTCGCGCGCCAGGATGAGCGAGTAGAAAGAGCGCGCGACATCGAGGGCCACGTCCGCCTGGCGCCGCTCGAGGTCTGTCTCCGACATTGTCTCGCTGTACCTGGCGATCTTATAGGAGCTTGAAAGCCTTCCGCCCGTGTAGAGCGGCTGGTTCAGGAAGAACTGGAACGTGTAGTCGCGGGTGAAATCGAGCTCCATGTCCACTATCCCGCCGGTTATGGGATCCGGGAAAGCAAAGCTCTGGGTTTTCTCCAGGAAGTTATAGCTTCCCCGGAAGTTGAGCTGGGGCAGATAGCCCGACCTGGCCTCGGTGATCCCGCTCTCGGCCTGATCGATCGCCTCGGCGGCATCCAGGAGGTTGGGGTTGAGCTCCAGGGCTTGCCTGAGACAATCCTCGATGGTCATCCGGGTGGCAGAGACGGCCTGGCCCGCGACGGTGCAGATAGCCAGGGCTGCCAGCGCCGCTCCCAGGACCCACTTGCTATTCATCTACACCGCACCTCCGGCATTCATGCACCCGGAACATGAAGAAATCACTACAGGGGCAGACATACCGATATCCTTCAGTAACTCTAATATCTGAGGCGCGATGCTGGCAAGCAAAAAGGGCGCTGTCCCCTGTGAGCTATCTGCTATACGGTGATGCATTCTATACAGCGATGTACTTGGCGGAGAGAACGACAATGAGAACGGCAACTACCCCGATAGCGACCCAGACCCAGAACTTTTTGCTCCTCCACCACCTCCTGGGCCGGGAGCTCCGGATCATGTGATCATCCCACTCGGTCTGCGGCTTGTTAAGCAGCGGCATCCTTATACCTCCTCCCCTGAGAATATACCAAATTCACAACCCTGGGGTCAGGTACCGATATGTGAATTCACAACCCTGGGGTCAGGTACCGATATGTGAATTCCGATATGTGAATTCACAAAATCGGGGTCAGGTCGCAAATCCGGAATTCAGGATCCGCGGCCTGACCCCGTTTAAGGCTGTCGGCCGGGCTATCCGCCGTTGGCCTTGGCCACAGACTTGGCTATCATGCGTTCGGCCACAAGGAATCCCACACCTATGAGCAGGGGTATGACACCGAAGACACCGTCATGGATCCCCTGGTTCACGCTCACGGATATCATGACCGCGATGCCCACGAAGACACAGGTCGCTCCCAGGATCATCAGCCAGGCCCTGCCCACCCTGAAGCCGTTGGGCTTCTTGGGTTCCCGGCTCTCATAGAGTTCCTTCGGAATCTCCATGCCCTTCTCGGCAAGAAACATGCGCTCCCGTTGCTGCCGGTCCCGGGCGTGGGACTTAAGAATCATGCCCGTTACGGCCACCGCGAAGGCACCCAGAATAGCCACTATCGGCAGTATGAAAGGTACTATCGATGTCATCTCCTATCCCTCCTTCTTAAGCCTCATGGCTTGTCTGTCCGATTTCTCCTTGTTCCACCCTGCTTTGACCACCCCGTCCGGGGTTTTGTTTCACCCTGCCGCATTTTTCCCCGGGCGGAACAATTTCCCCAGGGGGTGAAACAATAGGCGGGATGCCGCGGTCTATACTTGCAGACAACAGGGGAAGAACCTGATGGACTTAACACCGGCCCGCAACCATACTGAAGGTGGATAGACACTTGATGAACGCATCCTGTGCGACCCTGACACGCGGCCTGGTCAAGGCCACCCTGGGCCGCATAGCAAACCAAGGACGATCCTTGAAGGCACTTTGTGACGAGGACCTTGTCCGGCTGTGCCAGCAGGACGACCACCGGGCCTTCACCCTGCTCGTGGACCGCTACAAGCACAAGATTCACTGGCTCGTGAGGCGAATGGTGGGAAGCTCAGACGTTGAGGACGTCACCCAGGAGGTGTTCCTGAGAGCCTACCAGGCAATGCCCCGGTTCGAGGGCAGGAGCTCCTTCAGGACCTGGCTCTACAAGATTGCCCATAATCTCTGCCTTACCGAGATAAGCAGGCGCGGGCGGCGGGGTGAGCACCTCTCGCTGGAAGAAGAAGGTGAGGAGAAAGTGCACTGGATGCTCCCCGAAGGTCGCAAGGGGCTCGAGGATGAGATCGAGCGGCGGGACTTCTCAGAGAGCGTATGGGCCCTGGTCGAGCGGCTCCCGTCCAACTATCGCACCGCCCTCACGCTCTTCTACATCCAGCAGGCACGCTATGAAGAGATCGCCGAGATAATGGACATACCCATGGGAACCGTGAAGACCTACATACACAGGGCGCGGCTTCGCCTGAGGGATCTTGTACTGGCTGAATCCGACCTGGCCGGTCTCGTCGGCGGAAAGCCCGAGGGCCTTGCGTCCGATGAGGGTTTGACGCCTGGTGGAGGATAGACCCATGAAGTGCCCCGACTACATAGAATGGATCGCGCAAAAGGTAAATGGAACCCTTCCCTTCGACCGCCTGGAGAAGCTGGATGGTCATCTTAAGTCATGCGAGCTCTGCCGGACGGAGCTCCTGCTCCAGAAGGAAATTCATGAATCGTTGAAGCGTGAGATGCCTTCAGGTTTGTCGGCTGATTTCACCAGACGGGTTTCAAGGGAAGCTCTGTCGCTGGCGGGCATGGAAAAGAAGCGCTGGCGTCTGCCGGATCTAGTCCCCGTATTCGCGCTGGCAGCGGCAAGCGTTCTCCTGATCGTGTTCAGGAGCGAGGTAGGCCCGTTCCTGTCACCTGCCATGCAGGCGCTCGGAGATACCCTCGCCGCCGGCGGTGCCGCCGTGGAAGAATCGGCATTGGGCCTGTTTGCGAGGGTGCCCGCGGTACCCGAAGGGCCATCAGCCTATCTGGAGAAGGTGTTTACGCCGGCGGTAACCACCATGACCGCGGGCGCGGTGGCTCTCGGCACCGTATTCTGGTCGCTCTCCCGGGTCAGAGCTTATCTAAGGGACTAGGAACGCTGCAAGTCCTCCGGGCAGAGAAGGCCTCTGAGCCGGATTTCCTTCTTCTCTGCTACTCCTCTTCTTCCTCCTCCCCCGCGAAGACCAGACGCGTGAGCCGGGGGTCGGTGGCCTCGACGAAGAGCTTCCGGTAGCCTCCGTACTCCTCAGGGATAATCGGACGGCCGCCCCAGTCAAGCCGGTACGCAGTCTCAATCAGGGAAGCCGTCCGCGTTCTTGTCACAGCGA
Source organism: Candidatus Eiseniibacteriota bacterium (assembly GCA_030622265.1). Lineage (GTDB taxonomy): Bacteria > Arandabacterota > Arandabacteria > Arandabacterales > Arandabacteraceae > JAUVJV01. The sequence continues at coordinate 2,662 of JAUXGG010000026.1, read as the reverse complement.
GCGAGACATCTTCCCAGGTCGTCTCGACGGATGCCCCGGGCAAGAGGCTGAGATCCTCCGGGGGTCTGATCTTCCAGATCAGCTCAATGCTGAGAGGAGACTCCGGAAAAAGCGCCCCATCGGTCCGGCTCTGAGCCAGGTCCATCCCCTCGGGCAAGAGCGCGCTTATCCCTAACGGGGACATAGGAAGAACAACCACGGTCCGGCCACGGTCGTCTTCTTCGGGAAACGGGGCCTTGAGCTCCACGGTAAACTTCAGACCATCGGGACCGGACTTTAGGATCTTGAGATCCGTGACATCGGCGCTGTCACACCAGCCTTCGGCCCAACCGCGGGCCAGCGTCTCGGGTTCCTTCCAATCGAGAGTCCGGGCTATGGATCCCGTAATTCTAACTTCAGCCTTACCTTCACCCTGACCGAGATCCCAGAATACGCTCAGCCTGACGTCACTGGTCTCTTCTTTGACGACCACAGGCTCAGCACCGTGAGGGCCGACGACGAAATAAGTGATCCCGCCGGCAATGGGGAGAAGAGATGCAACGCTTCCCTCGCCGGGATCGATCCACAACGTGTGCCCACCGGAATCCTCCACCCGGACCAGGGGATCGCCCATTGCCACCAGAACCGGTACATCCCGGCTTAAGCTCTCCCAGCGGGCGGGCAGTACAAGATTCGCTTCAAGGCCGCGGGCGCGGCAGCATGCGATCACAAAAGCAGAGCGCTCCAAAGGGGTGGCCGTTGAGCTCTCGAGACATTCCGAAACACTCCTCGGCAATGGAGTGAAAACCCAGGGACGAAATCTCAGAAGGGCCGTACGATCGGTGGCCATTTCGGCCATTCGCTCGAGGGCGTCCCGGTCAGTCAAGAATGGAAACTCCTCTTCCAGGCCTTCAATTATGGCGGCCAATTCTCCCGCATCCGCCACGGCCCGGTCCACCCATTCCCCGAGCTCCACCAGCAGTGTCGGCCAGGCCTGCATGGATGATAGACCGATGCGGGCCGATGCCACGGCGAGCCAGGGAATCTGGTCGCCCAGCCTGTGGTGGGCGTGTCTGGGCCGTGCCGGCAGGTCTTTCATTTGCCAGGTGAGCCTGTCCCCATCACGCTCCGGCTGGGGATAGTCATGAAGATCCACAGAAAGGCCCACTGGAGAAGGACTGACCACCTCGGCCTGCAACTCTCCCTCAAGGACAACCACCTTCTCAAGCACCGGAAATTCATCCAGCAGGAAGAACATCCGGTTGAAGGGAAAGTCAAGCGGCGAGGTGTCAGTAACCGAGTAATCAAGCAGGACCGATACGCCCCGCTCCAAGCCCACATGGGTCACCACCGTCTCCCGTATGTTGAGGTGATCGCGCGAGAGCGCCACGCTGCTCGGAGTCACTTCATTGTAACCGTTCTCGGGGGTATCCACCGTCGAGCCGTCCAGAAGATAGGTCCGGCTTGCGTGGACCTTAAGCTCCTGGCGGGCACCGTCAAAGGCCAGCCGGGGATCGCCGATATGGTCTATGGCCCATTCGGTGAAGACCTTCACCAGTCGCTGCCGGCGCAGCGTGGCCAGGCCGTCGCTATAATCCAGATAGGTCCCGTCAAAAAGAACAACGGCATCCACACCCGGTATGTCGGTCTCAGCCGGTGCCCCATCCACCAGCGCCCGCACCTCCTCGGTGGAGAGCGGACCCTTTCCCTGTACGTTCGCATGCCCTTCTGCAGCTACCAGCGCTCCGTGCGGTAGCGCGGCGGAAAGGACCGCGCCGAGCCAGACTGTAACCAAAACGAGAATTCCTATTCTAGTCAGCATAGTCGATCCTTCCTACCTTGCGGCAAAGAGTTTGTTTTTGGCTTCTTCCTTAAGTTCACTTGCCACGTCCCGCACCCCTCCGAAGTCATCGAGGGATATCAAGCGGCTGCCCAGGCTCGCCTCCGCATCGAGGCTGAGCCGGCGCCCCGTGGCCTCCCAGGTCAATGACGCCGAAGCGAGGCTCTCCTCCTTGCTCCAGTCTTCGGGGCTCTTGACCTCGAAGTCGCGCGGCAGGCTTATGGTCTCATCGAGCGTCACCCTCTGCGGCGCCCACATGAAGGCGGGATGTTTCCTCTCCTCGGTATCGGGAAAACCTGCCAATCGCAATATCGATCCATTGTCGGCCACCAGCAGAAGTCCGGGCGACTGGAACACCATCTCGCCGTCGAAGACCTCCACAAACTGCGGCACCCTGTATTCCACATGGAGCGTGGTGTTGCGCGTGAAATCACGATGATCGCTCAAGGTATGGCTCACAAGTTCGGCCCGGTCCGATAAGTGCCCCAGCCAGCCCTCGATATATCTCTCCACATCCGCCTTCCGGCGGTAGGCCCTGACGCCCCGGAGCCTGCCGTCTGATATGCCCTGGCCTTCCATCGTGAAAGTGCCTTCGAGCGTACCGTCCTTGAGGATCCGCGCCTCGCTCTTAACAGCCATCAAGTTCTCATCCGGAGTAAAGGCCGGGATCGCGCGGAGGTCCTCCCCCTCGGGGCTTCCGATCACGTAATGCTGCTCTCCCTCCCACCGGCTCCATACCGGGTTGTTCCACGGGGCCCAGGTGGGATCGAGCATGAGATATTCGCCGTCCTCCTGCCTGAGAGCCACGACACAGTGGTTGAACTGGTCCGCCGGCACCTCTTC